>JAQVEX010000066.1 GCA_028697555.1 Lentimicrobiaceae bacterium
ACGCATTCTTGCTTGCGATTCGCCGGCAAATGACTTCAATAGATTTTTTTCTGTTTCTGTTCCTTTAATACTTTTTTTCATGAGCGTTTAATTATTGTGGTTAATATTAGTTGTTTCAGCAAAAATATAAATTTGTAGATATAAACCTAATTCCGATGATTATTTTATCATTGTTTTTATTAACAATTACAAAATCAACATTTATAGTGTTTATTTACAGACGAATAACTATTTTATCAAAGATAAACCATCTTTTGCCGATTTATCTGTTGGCGAAATGATAAGAACAGTATTAAACAGGATTTTAGCCTCATTTTTCTTGCCTAAAAAATACTTCGTCCAGCCTGCCATCAGATTGGAATAATAGTCGAATGGATACAAACCAAGCACCAAATCGTAGTGTTTTTCTGCCTGAATGAAATTTTTTCGATAATAGTAAATATTGCCGAGAGCATAATTTACCTTTGAATTCATAGGGTCAATTGCAAGGATTTTTTTGTAAGTTGCCTCTAATTGTTCTATATTATTCTGAGCTTCAAGCGGATTGCACAATCCGAGCAGAGCTTCAACCGCTTTAGGGCGTAGCTTCACAGCTTGCTGATAATAACGAATGCTGGAATCGTATTTTTTTCCTAAATAGTATAGCCAACCTAATCGGAGAGATTTGTGATAATCGAAGCCGTTTAAGCCGACTAACTCATTTATAGCTCCTTGATAATCGCCGACTGCTTCTTTGGCATAACTATTTTCAAAAACTTTGGAAGGACTGACCTGTGCAGAAGCCGTAATTCCAAACACTAAAAGCAACACGAATATTGCTGCGCTTTTCTTTAAAATTTCCATTTTATTGCTAAATTAACTAATTGATTATTATACTTATACTTTTTAAATTGCGTGTAAAAATCGGTAAAAGCCCAACCTTCTCTTTGAGTGAATGAGTAAGTTGCAGAAAGTGTCATTTTTTTGAAATAATAAGACGCACTCAAACTCGAAATAAACTTTATTGGGTCGTAAGTATCGTACACTACGAATGAGCGATCCGTTATGTAATTCAGATGATTACCAACACTAACCATTCCATCTAACCATACGTTTCTGAATATTTTGGCACCTAAATTTTGAGTAAAAACCGTCTGATTATCTCGGTTTTCATGATTATCAAATATAATGGCAGCAGACGTAATTCCATAGAAATTCAAATTGCCAAACGGATAATAAGTCAGTTGTAACTTAGCTTGTAACTGATTGGAAAAAGCAAAATCGGAGTATGCAACAGAAATCTCGGGAGTTACGTAGGTAAATCTTTTACTAAGAAAAACCATAGCTGAAAGATTGTAGTAGGTTGATTGCGATGGGGCTATAGACCATTTTCGTTTACGCTCTTGACCGTTATTCGAAATCGGAGCATCAGATTTATTGCTTTTTTCTATTGCGTAAAATCCGCCTGTAAAGCCGAATGAAAAGTTATTGTTGGAAAAATACTCTAAACCTAAATTTAGTTGATGCTGCGACAATAAATCCTTGTGTTGCACGCTATTTTGGGCAAAGCGTTCAAATTTGGTGTTAAACAAATTATAACCCGCATTAAGTTTCACGCGGTCGGAAATGTTTAATCCAAGCACTACACCACCCAACATCATATCCTGATACTGATTTATAGTATCGAGATTGGTTATTTCGTTTCTTAGATTTTCATTATTATCGCTGAAAGTATATCCGCCCGAAACACGGACAAAGTTTACAACAGAAGGTTTAAAACCTAAAAAATCCCGACTTGCTTTAGGAAGTGTTTTAACAAATATATCAGCTTTTTCTCTCTGACCGCTAAACATATAAGCAAGATATAAACTCTCTTTTAAATACAGGTCTTCAGGTACATCAGAAAGAGCTTTTTCGTAATATTTTGCTGCTGAAACGTAGTTTTTAAGTTCGTAGTAAGCTATGGCTTTGCGATAATTCAGATACTGAAAATTAACACCCAATTTTTCTACTTTTTTTGCTGTACTAATCAATGATTTATAATCTCGGTTTTGATACTGTGCATAAGTCAGACTGTCGTAATAAGCCACCAAACGAGCGTTTTTATCCACAGCACTTGTAACTACTGTATCCTGACCTTTTGCTACTCCAAAAAGGCACATAGCAATTAAGATAAAAATCATTCTATACATAAGCTCATTTTGTTAGTTTTAATTTCAATTTTAGAATGCGATACAGCCACCTTATACTCGGTGCTTGGCTTTTTTCTTCCGAAAGATTTAACTGCAACACTATTGACAAACTCAACATTTTCGGGATAAAAAGGATTGTCCATTTTGCTTAGCTTTGATGAATATGTAACCTGACTAAGCAAAGCAATAGGTGCAATGAAATCTTGCAACCATTTTACCGACAAGGGCAACTCCTTAGACAATGGAATGCTGTCTTTAACTTCCATATCTCGTACTCCGGCAAGCAATAACCTAAAGCAACTGCGGTAAAACGCATAAAGTGCCGAATTTCTCTTACCTTCAAAATCGGTGAAATAGAACATTGTGCCATCGTTGACAAAATACGCCGTAGATTTTGTTTTTTCGCAGAAAATATAAGTTTGATTATACTGATTGGTTGCAACTTTCCAACTTACTTTTTCACCATTAAAGTTCACATTCAACTCTTTACCCGGTTTGAAATTGAATGCATTGTTCATCAAATCTAAACTATCGACGTTGTAGATGATAGAATTTTCAGCAGGAACTTCGCCAATTCTTAAAATCGGTTTGTCGTCAGTTTTTTCAAAATAATAACCGAATGGATAATAATAAGTTTTTGCACCTATTTCAGGACTCAATTGCACTTGAAAATGCAGATGCGGCTCAGGCGAACGACCTGAATTTCCGCAAGTTGCAAGCACAGTTCCCTTAGTTACATAATCACCTATGCGGACTTTGAAACTATCTTTTTTCAAATGACTGAATTGAGTGTAAAGTCCGTTCAAATGGTTGATAATAATTGTGTTGCCCCAATTTTTATTGGTGTTTACATCGTTAATTTCGTTGTCGTCGGTAATATTGCTGATTTGATATACATAACCATCGGCGGGAGCCAAAACCGGCTTATTGTAGCAATAATAATCATCTTTGCTTGTTCCATCGCCTGAATAAGTTTTGTTGTCATCGTCGGTTACTACAAAATCAAGAGCACTGCCCCACTCGCCCAAATGAGTGATTTCTCCATTATACCCTTGACTTACAGTCCATTCGCCTAAAAAAGGAAGTTTCATTTTGAATGGCAAATCATTAGCGAAACGCTGTAAATAATTTACGCTTTTGTAAACCGTTTTTTCGGGATTGTAGTACTGAATGTACGGAAATATGAAGTATCTGTTTGATGTACGATGGATAAGGACGTAGATTAACAATATTGCCAACACACTGAATGACAATGTGTAAGAAGACAAACCTGTTCCAAAAATAAGTTTTTCGATACTAGCGTACAAAAGGAAAAGCACAGGCGTAAGTCCTGCCACAAGCAGGTAACTGTAAATATTTGGAATAATGAAAAAACTTCCGATTGCCATACCCCAAAAAACAAAGTTGGTTCCGGCAAGGTTGGTTGTGAGTTGTTGCAAATCGAAACCAACTATTTTGCCCATCAAAAAAGCAAAGAAAAATCCGAGAAACGCAACCGTTGATTTTATGCGAGAATGTATCAGCAAAGCAACACAAATCAATATCCCGACTAAAATACTATCGGTGAAAAATATAGAAGCTAAAGTTTTGAAGTAGTAAAAGATAAGTTGCGGAAGATGAATATTATCCAACGAATGCACCAAACAATACCACGGAACGCGCATTTGCTCAGCTAATAGTACGGTAAATCTGTCGAAAGGAGTGATTAGTTCAATATTAGCAAAGCTTCTGAAAGACAAGTCTATAATAAAACTTGTGATTACAAAAGGCAGGGTTAGGACAGGCAATTTGTTTTTGGAGAGCACAGTTTCTAACCAAACAGTGAGCATAAATGAAAGTACAATTCCGAAAACGTAAAACAGCAAAAACGATGAGTTGGAATAAAACTTAAAGAGCATGCTCATTCCTACGAAAGCAGCGTTGAAACCATAAACACCACTTGAAATTTTCTCTTTAGAAAAACCTAGAAGATGAGAGAGTAAATTTGTGATAATTACCGCTACCAATCCGCCCAACCCAATTCGCACATCTAAGATACTCAAAATCAGCATAACAACTGCCAACCAAGGACTCATAGAAAAGAAAATCTGTCCGTAGCTGTTGTACGTGGCTCGCAGTTGCAGATTGGCAATTGATTTGAATGTGCTTTTTTGTAGCATTAATTTTAGTTATAAATTAATATTATTCAGATGTTCCGGAACTATCTCACAATCTACAATAGTGTTCACAGTTTCTTGCTTACGAATAAGATGTACATTTCCCGTTGTATCAATCATTACCACGTTAGGTCTAAGAGTTATAAACTGCATCCATTGTGTCATATTGTATGCTCCAACTTCGTGAATAACAATACGGTCGCCTTTTTTAAGAAGCGGAAGAATCACGCTTTCGCGAATGCAATCTATATTCATACACAACGGACCGTAAAGAGTGGTTTCATCGGCGTATTGCGTAAAATCTTGTGCCGGCGATACACGGTGATTGTACCAAAACGAAGTAAACATGATATTTACACCTGTATCAAGTATAGTAGCCCTGCGACCATCGGCGAGACGTTTGGTTGCCAAAACAGTGCTCAACAAATAACCGGCTTCGTCAATCAATGCACGTCCGGTTTCCAAAATCAGCAATGGCAGTTGGTCGGGATGAAAACCGAATTGAAGAATAGTGCTGGTAATAGCTTCGGCATAGTCGTCGAAATTTGGAATAATATCAGCTCCCTGCAAATACGAACCTTTAAGCGTATTAGACGAGCAAAAACCGCCGCCCATATCTATGTATTTTATGTTTTTGCCTGTGGTATTGGAGTACGACGAAGCAAGTTCGCACATTTTACGAGCAGCTACAGCGTAAGCATTAGCAGTAAGCATATACGTACCTATATGGCAATGCAAACCTTCTAATTGCAGTTTTTCTTGTGCAATAATTTTAGCAATTGCGTTCCAAGCCTGACCGTTATCGTAGTTAAAGCCAAACCTATCCCATTGCGGATATACGCCTGTGTCCATGTTAACACGAATTGCAACGCGTGCCTTGGTATTAGGTTTTTCTTCCATAATTTCAATCAGCATATACAACTCATCAAAATGGTCTATGTGGATAAGTGAGCGATTTTCAACTGCCATAATTAAATCTTCTTTAGATTTATCAGGACCGTTGAAAATAATCAAGTTGCCGGGAACACCATTGCGAATAGCTTTTTGGTATTCAAAGCCAGAAACAACTTCAGCCCAGCTGCCTTCCTGATGAAAAACCTTACAAACCGCATCTAAGTAGTTGGTTTTGTAGCTCCATGCAAATTGCACTTTTGGATAACGCATTTTAAAAGCTTTCAAAGCCTTTTGGTAGTTTTGGCGAATAGTTTTTTCGCTTATAACAAACAGTGGCGAACCGTATTTGTCCATTAAATCGGCGACTGCCACATTATCGATAAATTTTACAGGTGTATATTCTGTTCTACTGCCGAATTTATTCATCATTCCGGCGTTCAATTTTTTTATTATCGGACTTTCGTAATTTGGTTTCATATTAAAATTAGAAATTTAAAATTAGAAATTTGAAGTTATTTGCCTTTGGCTGTTAGCTATTGGCTTTTGGCTAATTTTAGCTAATGGCTAAAAGCCAACGGCTAATGGCTAATTGTAAATTGTTAATTGATAATTGCTCATTGTTAATTGTATTAAAGTTCCCCTGTTGTAGAAATCTGCTGAAACTCAGATATATCCACAATTTGGTCGTATGAATAGCGTACAAACATTTTGCCGCTCTTATAGTCGGTAAATGGCTTGACTTCTTCGCCTAACGCCATTTTTACAAGTGCTTCGGGGTGATTTTGTCCACAGCCGTTTGCAAGATATACCCATGCCGGAAAACGCGGATTCATTTCAAGTAAGTAGTACTCGTCTTTATCGGTTTTAATAAATTCCAACTCACAACCGCCGCGCCATTTGCTGTTTTCTATTACCCTTCGGGAAATCTCCAACAATTCGTCATCTTCTAACGAAATACCCGACCAAGCTTTACCTTTATCAGTAATGTACAACTTACGCATTGCAACGGCTCCTACGCAATTGCCTTTACCATCGCCGATAGCCGTTACGTTTACTTCCGTACCTGTTACAAACTCCTGAACAATAACAGGATAGCCCCATTTTGCCACAACTTTGTAAAAATACGAGCTTGCTTGTTCGTACGATAGAGCAATGTATGCATCGTAATATCTTCCCTTGATTACCAACGGATAATTCATGGTTTCTTCTAATTTTCTGATTTCCAAAACCTGATTAATCATGTGGCTTTCGGGGACTTTCACTCCGTATTTTTCGCCAAATTTGCCCAATTCCGACTTCTGTCTAGCGTCAAAAATAGCTTGCGAAGGCAAAAATGTAGCAATATTCAACTCCGATTTCAGCTCGTCCTGAATTTTAATAAAATTATGTAATTCAGCATCGAAATTGGGTATAAGGACATCGATTTTTTCACGACTTGCAATATATCTCAGTCTTTCTTTCAGCACTGCTGAACCCGCTGTTGGCAAAGGCAACTGGTAAACTTTATCGACCAAGTCGTGCATATATATACCCGGCTCAAGTGTTTCGTACGATAAGCCCACAATTCTAACATCTAAAGTTTCGCTTTCTTTCAATCCGCGAATAACAGGTATTCCAGGTCCGGGACTGTCGATGTTGTTCAGTCCGGTAACAGCTACGGTAACTTTTCGCTTATTCATTGGTAATCAATTGATAACTTTTTAGCATTGATAAAAAATCATTCATATCTTTTTCGGCGATATAATTGTCTAACTCGTATTCATCCATCAAATCGCGGAGAATTTTTTCTTCACTTTCGCCGTCTTTCAGTTTTTGAAGAATGAAAACTCCGGTTTCATTTACGCTGAAACTATCGCCGGTCAACGGATTAAAAATAAAACCGTTTTCGCTTATAGCAATGTTTTTTCTTATTTTCATAGGTTAATTATTTTTCTGTTTAATTTTTATGCAAACATACAATAATACAGATATATGCATCAAATAAAATACAAATTGCTTTTATCTTCTGTTTTTATTTTTTTGCTTACTGTTATTTAATATGGTGTTCATTTCGTCCTTCGTAATAAATTCAGGTTTATATTCTACGCCTCTGCCCGAAAGGCTACGCACAAAAGCCCTTAAATGATTTTTCGACCCTAAAAGCAAACGATTATATACTCGCAGAATATCTTCATTTTCAGTTTCTTTCATCAAGTTTTTTAAGTCATAAATGTCTAAATCCTCAATGTAAGCACCTACTTTCAATGCCTCAATAAGCGTGTTTCCTTGTGATGTGAGTTTATTATACAATTTTTGCAAATCTTTGTTGCGAAATTTCCCTTGTTCTTCATACGATGGATCTTCAATATCGTACTTTTCCATAAGCCATATCATCGACTTTTGATGTACCAACTCGCTTTTTGTAATATTTTTGAAAATTGGAATATCATATTTTTCTGCAAAAAAGCTATACACATCGTGGGCTAATTTTTCTTCTTCACGCATTAGCAAAATTCCTTCCTTTTCAGAAGTTGTTAGTTTTGTAGTCTTTTGAGAAAATGCTGCAAAAGAATTAATTGCCAGAACAAGGAGCAAAATTGTTTTCAAGAAAAATTTATTGTTTATCATCATCTTTATCATATCAATTATCTGATTTTTCACCATTAGACAATTGCATTTTTAATTTCCTACGAGATGGGTGAAAAAATTTCTTGTTGATGCGGATTGTGATAGCCTTTGGCTCTTGGCTATTAGCCCTTAGCCAAACTCAACCAATAGCTAATGGCTAACAATTTATTATAAAGGGCTTATGCCCGAATAACAAAAGCTATTCAGGCATAAGGTTGGGCCTTGGATTAAATCCGCAGCCAAATTGAACCGAAAAAGTACAAAAATTCAACAACTTATAAAACTATAAAATAAAACAGCAGGGCGGTCTGTCCTGCTGTATCGGCACCCGGCATTGCTTGGATGTATCCGCGCCGCCCTCGGGTATATAATTCCTTATATACGTTCGCAAAGGTAATACTTTTTTATAATTTTTCCAACGTTCTTTTTTGTTATTTCATTGCTTATTGTTTATGTATTTTACTCCAGATTATTAGTTGTAAAATAAGTAAAGTTTACTGATTACAAAAATGTTTAACAAAATCAATGACTTACGCTTGCCTTGCAAAAAATTAGCAACGATATAACTTCTAATTTCTAACTTCTGATTTCTAATTTATTAAAACAAGCAAAAAAAATGAAAAAACAAAATTGAAACTGTAAAAGTTTGTCTATTTAAACAAAAGCCAAATCAAGCCACAAAAATTCCAAAAAAAATATAATTGAAAAATAAAACAGCAGGGCGGTCTGTCCTGCTGAGTAATCTCCCGGCTAAGCTTGGACGCATCCGCGCCGCCTTCGGGTATATAATTCCTTGATATACGTTTGCAAAGGTAAGTCTTTTTTATTGTTAAAGACTATTTAAATAGCTTTTAAACATTAATTAAACAATATTTTATAGTTTTGCCTTATTATTAATGATACGAATATAGTAGCAAACATTCGTGAACTTAAATTTATTTTTATGAGAAATTACTTTTTAATTGTTTTGGTTTTAATTTTCACTCCCTTGTTTAGTGATGCTTGTACAAACTATTTGGTAACAAAATCCGCTTCCGTCGATGGAAGTACAATGATTTCCTATGCCGCCGACTCTCACATTCGTTATGGCGAGCTTTATTGGCGACCTGCAGCCGATTGGGCAGAAGGAAGCATGCGCACAATTTACGACAGGGGTACAAATAAACCCTTAGGTCAAATTCCACAAGTTGCTCACACTTATAAAGTTGTAGGTTTTATGAATGAACATCAACTTGCAATTGGCGAAACCACTTTTGGTGGTCGTGATGAGTTGGTTGATACTACCGGGATTATCGACTACGGCAGTATGATGTTTATTGCTTTGGAAAGGACAAAAACGGCTAGAGAAGCAATTAAACTGATTGTGGAATTGCTTAACGAATACGGTTACGCAAGCAGTGGCGAAACCTTTTCCATAGCTGATCCTAACGAAGTGTGGATTATGGAAATTGTCGGAAAAGGTGTTAAACAAGTCTATGACAAAAAACAAAACAAGTATATAAATAAAAATAAAGGAATTGTCTTTGTCGCAATAAAAATTCCTGAAGGTTACGTTTCCGCTCACGCAAATCATTCCAGGATTACAAACTTTCCTTTGGAAAATATGAAAAACTCTATTTCGTGTAAAAATTTGGATAAAATTTTCGACGAAAACATTGAAGTTGTCTATTCCCACGACGTAATTAGTTTTGCTAAAGAAAAAAACTATTTTTCCGGAAAAGATGCTGAATTTTCATTTTCACAAGCTTATGCTCCTATTACTTATAGTGCTGCAAGGGGGTGCGAACTCAGAGTTTGGGCTATGTTTAACCAAATAAGCGATGATATGGAAAAATATTGGGATATAGCTTGCGGAAACGATTTGGAAAATAGACTTCCATTGTATATCAAGCCAAATCGTAAGTTAAGCCAATTAGATTTGTTTAAGTTTTTCAGAAACTATATGCAAGGCACCGAATTGGATATGACTAAAGATATAGGAGCAGAGCCATCGGGTATGCCTTATCGTTGGCGACCATTAACTTTTAAATACGACGGCAAAGAATATTTGAACGAAAGAGTAACTGTAACTCAGCAGACCGGTTTTTCTTTTGTAGCTCAAATGCGTTCGTGGTTACCGGATGCTATTGGAGGAATTTATTGGTTGGGTGTAGATGATGCCGGTTCTTGCGTATATACGCCTTTTTATGTTGGAATAACAAAACCTGCCGAAAAATGGGCTGAAGGGTATGGAGATATACTGACTTACAAGGACGATGCGGCTTTTTGGGTTTTTAACAGATTGGCACATTTTAAATATCTGTTTTACAATAGAGTAATGCCCGAAATTGAAAAACGTCAATCATTTTTGGAAAATAAATATGTTGAAGATGTTGGTATTACTGATGAAACAGCTTTAAAACTATATGAAAAATCGCCTGAAAAAGCAGCCGAATTATTAACGGAATTTTCTTGCAATACAGCCAACTCCTTAGTTGATTATTGGAAAGAATTTAATAATTTTCTGTTAGTCAAATATTTAGACGGAAATGTTAAGCCCGAAGAAAACGGAGAGTTCTTGCGAAACCCCTGGGGTTTTCCCAAAAAAATTATTTGGCCCGGCTACTCCGATGAGTGGAAGAAAAATCTTATAGAAGATACAGGTGATAAGTTTTTGATGAGATAATTACATAAAAAATCTAGATATACTTTAAAAGTAATCGTTGTTTTGTTCGATGAGCATTTTAGCTTTTGGCTTGTACGTGTTGCGGGTTGCGGGTTGCGGGTTACGGGTTACGAGGTGCGGGTTAGCTTAGTCCTACTCATTTAAAATCCTTTTTACGCAGAATATGTATAAAAGAAACGTTAAAAATTTCTGAATCCCTGTAAGAAATTTAGTTTCTTTTATACGGTTTTTATTGCCTAAAGGCAATAAAAAATTCCTTGTAAAAAGTGTCTTT
>JAQVEX010000067.1 GCA_028697555.1 Lentimicrobiaceae bacterium
TGAGATTTCCCCTTGCGGAAGGTCAATTATAGCATAGCCGTTTTGCGATACCAACATTTTTTTGCCGTCGGCAGATATTTCATATCCACCTTTATATTTCAGGTCGGTTTCTTTGTTTTTGTCAAGGTTGAACAATTTTAAGCTAACGCCGCTGTTGTCGTAGTGGTGGTAATACAAATTATCGCCAACGCTTGTTAGGTTGAAATAATATCCCGAGCTAATCGGCAGGTTGATGACTCTATCTTGAATGCCGTCCGTATCTATTTTGGTAACGGGTTTTGTTTCTTCTTTCTTGTCGGTTTTGCTATCTTTTTTATCGGATTTACTGTCTTTTTTATCTGCGCCGTCATCTTTTTTGCTGTCGTCAACGGATAAATTTTGAAGTTTTGGAGCAAAAGGCGAAGGTGTATCTTTACTTAGCGTTACCAAATATATTTTGCTCATGTTGTTGTAGGCGTGATTCCATTCGGTACGGCTATATGTAGGATTAAAATCTCTATCGGAAGTAAAAAACAGATATTTTCCGTCGGAGCTGAATACAGGATTTGATGCGTTATACCAACCTCTTGTTACGTCGTATTTTTTAGCATCCTGCATATTGTACAGAATAATTTTATTCATATCGTTTTTCATTGGCTCGCTATAGACAACCCATTTGCTGTCGGGCGACCAGTTAAAGTAGTTGTACTCCCAAATATCCGATTGGCTGATTTCGGTTATTTTTTTGGTTTCGATGTTAACGCTTCTGAGTCTGTTCTTTTTGTCGTTGAATAAAATATTTTTGCTGTCGGGCGACCACATAATACTGAAAGTGTATGTGTCGGCATTATCGGTAACTTTAACAGGTTCAGTCGATAGGTCGGTGCTTTGAATGTAAATTTCAAATTCGCCGGAAATATCTGAAATGTATGCAATATATTTTCCATCAGGCGACCATTTCGGGTTTCTATCGTGAGCACCGGAAGATTTAGTTATATTATACGTAACGCCTTTTTCTTTCGGAACAATATAAACATCGCCACGTGAGCTGAACAAAGCAAAGTCGCCTTTGGGCGATATTTCGTAAGAGTAAATGCTTTTTGATGCATCAACGTATTTGCTCCTGCTACCGATAAAATCTTCGGCAATTCTTATATTTATTTGTTTTATTTCGTTGTTGCTTAAATTGAGAGTGAACAGATATCCGCCTTTTTCAAAAATAATTTTGCCATCTCCTAGCGAAGGGAACTTTATGTCGTAATCCATAAAATGCGTAACCTTTTCTGTTTGTTTTGTTTTTGTGTCGTAGGCAAACAGGTTCATAGTTCTGTCTCTATCGGAGAGGAAGTAAATTTTATCGTTGTACCACATTGGTTGAATATCTTGAGCGACGTTGTTGGTAATTTGCGATACTTCGTTTGTGTTAAAGTCGAAAATCCAAATATCGTCAGCCATGCCGCCTTGGTAGTATTTCCATGTTCTGAACTCTCTAAAAACTTGGTTAAAAGCTAATTTTGTTCCGTCGGGAGAAAATGAACAAAAACCGCCTGCAGCAAGCGGTAGCTGTTCGCTCATACCACCTTCGACAGGTACTTTGTATAGTTGTCCGACAAATGAGTTGAACGATGCTTTGCGAGAGCGATATATAACGTATTTGCTATCGGGAGTCCAAGCCATAACTATATTGTTTGGTCCCATTCTGTCCGACACATCGTCTCTGCCGAGCGTAGCAGTGTGTGTAAGACGTTTAGGTTCGCCGCCTTGAGCCGGCATAACAAACACTTCGGTATTGCCGTCGTACTGACCTGTAAAAGCTACGTACTTTCCGTCGGGCGAGAATTTAGAAAACATTTCGTAGCCGTCGTGAGACGTTAGCTGGCGAGCAACACCGCCGTTTTCGTTTACTGTGTATAAATCGCCTGCATAGGAAAAAACAACCTGACCTTTGTGTATAGTCGGGAAGCGCATTAGGCGAGCTGCTTCTTGTGCGTACAATGCAGTTATGCTAAACAAAATTAGAATAACCGATACGTAAATTCTTTTCATATGTATATAATTTTAAGTTTGTGTGTTATTATTAGTTAGCAAAATTATTAATAAGAAGTTATAAAAGCTATGGGCAATTAGTTTTTTTTGATTTATTAACATTCGTTTTTTTGATGCTTAAATTACTGTTTACAAAGCGAGTCGTAGGCTCTTTCAAAGAAACCCCAGCCTATATCTTTTAAAGTCGATGTACAAGCCATAACCATTATGATGTCGGTGTTTTCTATTTGCTGATAGAGGTCTAATTCTTTAGCGTATGTAGGCTTTTTAAACATATCGGGGTAAACATCATTGTGGTAGTACCAATATTTAATATCGCTGTATATTTCTTCTTTTTTGGGTAGTCCGAATAAAATCCAGTAAAAACTATCGCTAATGCATATAACCGATGGTTTATAAGTTGTAGAGTCGTTTTTGTAAACAATATCAACAGTTGCCGTAGTGCCTCTATCAAGTGGAAATATCAGGTTCATTAAATTTTCTAAGTCTATATCTTGGTCGGTAAATTCAGTTGTTTCGGTTATATTGGTATATGAAACATCGGTCATTTTTTTGCCCACAAGATTTTCCATAAAACGTGTAATAGTATCTAATGTAATCGTTCCGCCGTATACGCTCCAGTGTGTTCCGGTTTTAGGAAATAGCGGATACTTTGTGGTATCTTTGGCACTCATAAACAGTCCATTAAAATCTATGTACGGAACATTGTATTCGGCTAGGTATTGATTAAAAGCTTCGTAGTTGTTGCGTTTTTTTTCAGATTTTTTACGGTCGGGAATGTACTCGGGGTAGTACGAGGCTTTGCCCGGCTTAATAACCACCATTAGCTTTGTGTTTCTTTTTTCCAATTCTAACTGAACGGACTTTATTTTCTTTACTTTTTCAATAACTAAGCTATCGCCAATAAAATCGTTGCCGTAGTAAGTGTCTATGAACCATGGCTCGTATAGTTGTCCGTCTTTTCCGTATGTAATAACGCTGGAATTATACTTTCCGAAAGCCGAAAATAGTAGTTGATTATAGCATCTGATGAAATGAGGTCTGAAACCGTAATTTTCTAACAGATATTGGTATAGTTTGGGCTGATATTCAAAATTAATCCAGTCTTTAACTACAAATTCAGGTTTTTCTTGTTTGTACGTAACACCATAAAGTTTCTTGACTTTTGCAAACGGAAAAAACATTTGTATGGCAGGCAGACTTATAAGTGCTGATATTATTATTGACAAAAGTATGTAAACAAATTTTTTCTTCATCACAAACGCTTTAAAATCTGAAATAAATAAACGGACTAAAGCCCGAACCCGTTAAAAATGCAACCGACAAAATAAACAAAATAACTGCAATTGGAAAATATACAGCCATTTGCTTACTGTTATAGTTTGAATAAAATACTTGTTGTTCCCATTTTTGTCCCCATTTAAAAAGTGTAACAAAAGAGAAGAAATATCCAATCAGCATTATTAGCAAGAAATGCCAGTCGTAAGTAATTTTTCCGAATTCAAATTTAAACAAACTTTTATAAAATGCTACGGCATCGGGTAGTTTTTCAATTCTGAATAGTACACGGGCAAGTATAACAACCATCATTGTGTATGCTATCCTGAACACGCGAGGCACTTTTTTTAAAACCTTATAAAAACCCAATTTTTCTATAACCATGAATAGTCCATGTGTTGCACCGTATATAACAAAGTTCCAGCTGGCACCGTGCCAGAATCCTGACAAGAAGAAAACCACCCAAAGGTTGAAGTAAAGTCGTGCTTGCGTTTTTACTCTGTTTCCACCCAAAGGAATATACAAATAATCGCGCATAAAATCGCTGAAAGTCATGTGCCATTTTCGCCAAAATTTAGCAACGCTTTCGGCGGTATAAGGATTATTAAAGTTCTCGGGAAATTTAAAACCAATCATCCTGCCTAAGCCTATAGCCATATCGGAGTAGCCCGAAAAATCGAAGTAAAGTTGGAGTGTGTAGGCAACTATTGTAAACCAAGCTGTTGTTGAATCGAGTACCGCAAAATCGGAAGCAAAAACTTTATCAATTTCGGTTCCTAACACGTCGGCAATAAGGACTTTTCGTCCCAATCCAATACAAAATCGGATAAAACCATGAACAAAATCGCTTGTATTTTCCCTACGTTTTGTTATTTGGTCTGAAATTTCGTTGTAGCGAATAATAGGTCCGGCAATTAATGGCGGAAATAGTATTATATAAAGCAAATAGTTAAGCGGACGCTTTTGAGGGACATTTTGGTTACGGTAAATATCGACGCTATATGTAACCGATTGGAACGAAAAGAATGAAATACCTATAGGTAGCATCACCCTTTTCCAAACCAAAGGCATTTCTCCAAACAAATGCCTGATAAAGTTTATGTTTTCGACAATAAAGTTGGCGTATTTAAAGTAAACTAATAAACCTATGGTTAAAGTTATTGAAGCTGCAAGCCATAATTTTTTTATTTTCACCGATTTGGCATTGTGCATTGCCACAACAATATAATGATTGGCTAATGTTGATGCCAATAGATAGAACACAAACCAGGGTGCTCCCCAAGCGTAAAAAATCAAACTGAACACAATTAATGTGTAGTTTCTTATTTTTTTTGGTGTTAAATAGTAACAAACCAAAAATAAGGGTAGGAAGAAAAATAAAAAAATTATGCTACTAAATACCATTAGCTATACCAAACAACTATTTAACTACTAATTTGCTGTATCCCGATTTGTCTTTTGTAGCAACTTTTACAATATAAATTCCTTTATTAAGTTGCGAAACGTTAATATTTATTTTGTCGCTATTAACTGATGCGTTACTCAAAACAAGTTTGCCTTGCATGTCGTATATTGAGTAGCTAGCGTTTTCATAGTTTTCGTCTAGAGTAATGCTGGCGTTGTGCGTAGCAGGATTTGGCGAAATACTAAAGTTTAGTTTAGCGTTGTACTGTGTACTTAGAGATGATATAGTAATAGGGTATTCGGTAGGAATAATGTTAAGTCCCGAAACGTATAATTTAGCACTAGTACCATAAGGTTGAACATTAAAATTAATAGTTGCGTTTCCGTTGCCATCAGTAACAGCTTTACCAATAATGGTATCGTTAATCATAACAACGCAAGATATGTTACCAGGTCTGACTTCATTTGTTTGAACAGAAACGTTCATAGAAGTTGAGTTAGAAGCGATGCTGTTAGGATAAGTTACGGTAATATTTTTTGGCATATCAGTGTACAAAGCCAAAGCCGGATCACCTAAAACGTTACAGCAGTAGAAGCACCACCTGAGAGCACCGGGTTCCCATTGTCCGGGAGCTGTAACCCAGGGAGCCGTCGCTGTTTTAGAGTCTTTGTGAGCTTGACCAACGTTGTTTATGCTGTTGCCAAACAAGGCGCTGACAAATTCTCTGTTGAGGTGAGCCGACGGTCCTTCGGTTTGTCCTTCGTTAAACCAGCCGTATCTTGAGTTTCCTATAAACACACTTGCCAAATTATTTATTTTTACCATTGTTTCGCCAATGCAATCGTTTTCGTCAAAAGCTCCGCAAATACAACCGTGCGAATATATTAAAGGGAAATTGTGTGTGGTTCCGTCTATATTAGGAAAATTTGCGTTTGTAATTTGGTGAGTGTAAAGTCTCATAACGTAGTTATAATTGGCGTGTCCTACGTGAAACAGTAGTGGGTAACCTTCGTTAATTTTTTCAATAATTGTAGTTGCCGACCAAGTACCATACTCATCGTACAAAGAATCTATGCTGTGTGAAAAAGGAATACCGTTTGTTGTGTATCCGTTGTCGTCTCTCAAACCTACAAGCAAGTTCAAGTAGTCGCTTCCGTAGCTTAGCGGGTTGTCGTATAAAAATTCGCCTGCTAATAGCACTTTATCGAGTTCGTTTACAACGGGTTCAAAAATGTACTTACGAGCTTTAAATAGCATTTTATCAAGTTCGTATATGTCGCTAAAGGGTAATCTGCCTACAGAAACTTCAGGCAATAGGTCATCTTCGCCGGGCTCACCCCACATGTTGTTACCGTTGGTGTTCCAATTGCCGTCGAGAGCCGAATAATATAGGTCGGCAGGAATATTAGTATCGCTATAGCCGAAACCCGATTCAACAAAGCAATAAAAACCTCTGTGTGGTATTATTTCAACATCGCCGCCTAAAAGGACAAATTCAATATTGCAGTTTTGGTATTCTTGAATGATAAAATTACGTATTTTTTCTTGCAAATCTTGTCCGCTCATGCTAGAGCTGATAGAATCGGTGGAAATAACTTTTGCAATAAGTCCGCGTTTTGAATAGTTTGGGATAAAGTTTTCAAAGCGTTCTACATAGCCGGCGCCGGTAACAATAAGTATGTCGTAGTCTTCGCTACTGCTTTTTTTAGTATATCTGTAGTCGGAGATAAGTTTTGGATTATCGACAAACGAAGTTACATGGTGTTTTTTACTTTCGTTTTGCGAAATTAAATTTATCTTATTATTTGTTTCTGTTTCAACAACAACCTTAACCCACGAGTAGTATGTTGCAGTTCCTTCGGTAGGATTGTAATTAACGGGCGTAAACGAGCTAAGCAATACGTTGTGTCCGTGAAAAACCGAATTTATTAGTTCTCCTGTTTTTTCTGCGGGATAAATTCCTTTTTGCTTATAAACTTCGTTGTCCATGACAAATTCAGAACTTACGTCATCTGAAAATGTTCTGACGTTTTGTTGCGGATATATTTGCTTGCTTATATTTACCTGAATTTCAGGACCGTAGACAAGTCCTATATTGGTTGCAACCGTATTTGGAGGCAAAAGAAGTTTTACTTGCTGGTAAGGCAATACCGGCTGACCTAAAGGAGCAGTAAGCAATGTGTTGTTAAATTTAATTACCTGAAATTCGTTTATGTTTTCTATTGTAGGAGTTTCAAAATAGTAGGTTTTTTGCAATTGTTGGGCAACTCCTATGTTTAAACATAAAATGCTTATTAGTAGTGCGATAAAGTTTTTGTAGTTCATGTGCTGTAAATCTTCTTTTAATTAATAATTTTCGGTTGAGGTTAATTACATAAAGAGCCGTCATATAAACGACAGCTCTTTATGAATATTGTTTTTAAACCATTGGTTTTAGTGTCTGATAATAACTTTTGAACTTAACGAGCGGTTGTTACGTACAACTTTAACAACGTAAACTCCTGAAGGAACATTTGTTACGTCAAGAGCAACAACGTCAGAGTTTCTGTTAGGATTATCTATTGATTTTATTACTTGTCCTAAGGTGTTTACCAATTGAATTTTGCTAATTTCGCTCATATCTTTTGATTTTACGATAATTCTGTCGCTAGCCGGATTCGGGTAAACTTCAACAACTTCAATAGATTTATATTCAACGCCAACATTATTATATTCGGTTGTAAAAGTTGTGGAAGTGGCAATAGTATGAACACCTGCATAATTCATAAGTTCATCAATTTTTACATAGTATTGTTGTAGCGATTTTAGTTTTTCTGTAGGATAAATAGTGATTACTTTGTTATCCGAACTTATTTCGGCTGTAAATTCAACATCTTCTCCAAAACTATTATTTTCTTTAAACGTAATAACATTTTGGAGGTTGCTGCTATTTAGTAGCGAACCGTTTGTGTTTCTAACAGGTTGACGGAAATTAATAACTATAGAATCAAATATAGAAACATCTGTAGCACCATTTTGAGGATAAAATTTAAGTATCGAACCTGTTTCGGATGAATAATTAGATGTTAAAATATCTTTTGTTGTGTATTTCTGCAAGAAAACAACAACACTAAGGTCGTCCATTTCTTCAACGTGAGTTCCAACCATATTTACATTATGGGTAAAGTTTAGGGTTTCGTTAGCAGGAATTACTATATTTTTTCCGTTAGCATCGGGAACCATTTTCATCATAACATGTTGGAATTTTGTTTCTCCATTAGAACCAACGTTTCCGGTAGTTTCATTTTCAATAATTACAATATGCAAAGTGTAATTACCATATTCATAAATTGATCTTATGTTGCAGTCTATATAAACATTGTTGCCAGAAATTTCGTGTTGCGATTGAATATCAAGGTAAACCATAGTTTGAGCCGAAGTGTTTAAAACTTGTGTCATTGCAGCGGTGTTTGTTGCGCAAACTTTTCCGTTGGCATACAAATCGGGTACGGCGTTAACACCATAGTAGCCTCTTCTAACTCCTCCTTCGGCAGTATAGTATGGGTCGCCTGAGCCGGGCCAGCTCATTTGATATTTTATTAAACAAATTTCATCAGCATGTATATTTGCAAATGGAGTCATAGTTGAATTGTTAAAGTTTGCACATGGACCGCAGGTGCTACTTGTAAACTCTTCGTAAAGCGCACGTTGGTACCTAATGAATTCGGGTACGGTATAGTTTCTTGTTAAGGTGTCGTTGTCGGGATTATCGTCGCCTGTAGTGCTTCCGTTCACATCCGAAACCCAAACTTTTATTTGGTGTTGACCCATTTCGGCAATAAGCGAATCAGCGAAATAATAATTTGCAGCATCTCCTATTTTTAAATTAAGACCGCTAAGTGAGGTTGTACGAACAGTTCCGTTGCCGTCAACTTCGTAGCTTACATTAGCAGTATTAACAACTGTTTTTCCTAAGTTTACAATTTTTCCACTAACAGACTGATTTCCGGTAAAAAGATTAGGCAGGTTAAGTGAAGATAGAGACACGTCTAAGTTAAGAGGGACAACAACTTCAATATCGTCTATAGCCCATAATGCCATAGCCGTACTCGAACCTTCAACTTTTATACAAAATTGAAATGTAGAAACACCGACATCACTATTATTTACAACAATAGTAACTGTTTCGGGACCAATGTCATTCGTGGCACTTTCTACCCACACTTCGTGCCAGGGTGAGCTTGTGGTTTTGCGAGTTTCAACACTAAGCTTAAAGGGATTTGCGTTGGTACTGGCGTGGTCGAAGAAATGCTTGAAACTAATAATAATTTCAGTTAAGCCTGTAGTGTTTATTTGGGGAGAAATAAAACGCATACTGCTGTT
>JAQVEX010000068.1 GCA_028697555.1 Lentimicrobiaceae bacterium
TTGATATTATTCTTGTTTAAAATAGTAAAAATTAAAGATGTGAAAAAAGCGAAAGAATACGTTTCTAATCTTATAAAACCTTCTAAACGACACCTAAATAATACTTAAATAAATAATTATGAGCGAAATAAAAAATATTATAATACTTGGAATGGGAGCTATTGGGACAGCTTTCGGAAATACGTTATCTGTTAAAGACAATCTGAATGTAACTTTGGTAGGCATAGAAGACGATATTGCCGAATCTATCAGCTCCACTCACATAAATCATAAATATTTTGCCGGCATAAGATTAAACGACAGACTTAAAGCTAGCAGCGACTTTAATTTAATTTCTACTGCCGATGTAATTGTTATTGCAATACCGTCGATAGCCGTAATGTCGCACCTGCGAGAAATTAAAAAGCATATACCCAAAAAAGCAATAATGATTAATTTGGCAAAGGGATTTGGCGATGAACTTCAGACAATACCTCAAAGCATCAACGAGGAGTTCGACAATATTGTTATTCCAATGAAAGGTCCTTCGTTTGCTCGCGAAATTATTAATAATAGTCCTACTGCTTTTACCATTGCCTGCACCGACACGAAACTACTTTCAAAATTGGAAGACTTATTTAAAGGCACATCTATTATTACCGACAAAACCGAAGATGTTCTTGGCGTTGAATATTTAAGTATTTTGAAAAACATTTACGCTATTGTTATCGGTATTGTCGATGCTCAATTCGACTCAGCTAATATGCGTTTTTGCGTATTTACAAAAGCCTTTAACGAAATGCGTGCAATAATGATTGAACTTGGCGGCAAAAAGAAAACCTTGTTTAATTACTGTGGCATTGGCGACTTTGGTTTAACATCTCTCAACGATTTGAGTCGAAACAGAACATTAGGGTTATTTATAGGAAAAGGATTTTTCGACGAAGTAATCTCCAACAAGGTTGTGCTTGAGGGACAAATTGCTATGAATAATATGTTGGTTAAGCTAAAACAAGACGGAATAAACCCCGAAATCTATCCTCTGCTAACATCGCTAAGCAAAGTGTTTTCAAAAGAAATCTCAGTTCTAGATTTTGTCAACAAGATTATTAATCTGTAACTGGCTTATTTTTCTCTAATTTATACTTCCTAACGTAAACAAACACCGATAATACTATCGAAAGCAGCAATATTATTGAGCCCGTATATGATACTATAGTTCCGACCTTAATTTCTTGCGGCTCGAATGCAAATACTATTGTGTGCTCGCCTTTGGGGATATTTAAAGCTCGCAAAATATAATTTGCTCTAAAGTATGGAACATCATTTCCATCTATTTGAGCATTCCAACCATTTGCATAATAAATATCTGAGAAAACTGCACAAGCATCAACAGGAGTACTGCATTCGTAAACCAATTTATTTGGTGCGTAGCTGACAAGTTTAATGTTGGCAGTTGAATCGTAATTGATTGACGAAGATTTAACAATATTATCGAATGCTTTGTCGTAAACCAAAGTCGTTGCAACATCAATATCGTTTAGTGCCTCTATTTCCTGATTTGCATTATCGACCATCCTTACATCTTGCACAAACCAAGCATTGCCTAATGCTCCGGGATTATAACGAGCCACAGGTTGGTTGTTACGACTATCGGGTAAAATAAACCACTTGGTATTTAACATATTAAACACACTCATATTTCCTTTCGACAAATGATACTCTATCACATCCTGATACCTACCAAGTTTGGCAGCATGATACCCTCCAACCGATTTATGAAAATACGAAGTTGATGCATCGTTGAATGACGAAACTGTTTGATTGAAAACTCTGTAATACAAATCTTTGTCTTGCAATATGGTTTTGTCTGCTTCCGAAGGTTGGAAAGGTACATCAACAAGCGATTTGCGGACAAAGTTGTCTTTGTTTAAATATCTCTTATCAACAAACCATAAGTCAAATATTATAAGTAAAGCTAAAACAGGAATCAGTGTTTGTAATTTTAATTTCTTATTGACAAAAAGCCAAATCAGACCAAAGCTCAAGGCTACATAAATAAACGACCTCCAAGCATCGCTTTTCAAAAGGTGTTGTCTATCTTCTATTAAAGCGCTTAGAAGCCAATCGGGGAAAATATTTTTTAATTGTACATCGTTGGGCGAAACAAAACTGAACAATCCGCCGGAAAACAATGCGAAAAACAGAGTTATACCTCCTACAATACCAAAACTTATATATAAGTATCTGTTTAGTTTCTCTTTCGGAAAATCGCCCTTGACAATATTCCACAAAGCCAATCCTGCAAGTAGCGGAATAGTAAGCTCTGCTATTACCAATGTCATTGAAACAGCCCTAAACTTATTGTACATTGGGACGTAATCAAAAAAGATGTCAGTTAAAAAGCTAAAATTGCTACCCCACGATAGTAGTATAGATAATATGGTCAGTATTAGTAATATATGTTTAATCTTGCCTTTGACAACAAAACAGCCCAACACAAACAAAAAGATAATAATTGCTCCAACATATATTGGACCGGCTACACCGGGCTGAGTTCCCCAATACAAAGGCATATTTTTAATCACTTGCTTTGCCTGATGAGCAAGTACTCCATTTTGAATTAATGCCGAGTAGGATTTTGAATCTTCGCTTAACGCTCCATTAGAAACACCTCCATTAAAATCGGGGATAAGTAAGGTGAAAGTTTCGCCAATACCATAGCTCCACATTGTGGCGTATTCCTTATCTAATCCGGTTTGTCGCTTGCCTTCTTGAACCAAATCGGACTTACCCCTTATAGTTTCCTTGCCGTACGAATATGTTGCGTACAAAGATGTAAAATTACATGCAACAGCAACAATCGCAGCAGCAAAAAGCACTGCTACACCCTTTAAAAGACTTTTTACTTCTTTCTCTTTAAAACTATAGATAAAATATACCAAAAGTATTACGAGTATCATAATACCTAAATAATAAGTCATTTGAACGTGATTAGCCCAAATTTGTAAAGCCAAAAACAAGGCTGTTACCACTCCACCCAACAGGTATTTTTTCCTTAGAGTAAGAAAAACACCCGCTAAAACAGGAGCCATCAGACTTATAGCGGTGGCTTTAGAATTATGCCCGGCTCCCAGAATGATAAACAAATACGACGTCAATCCGTAAGCTATTGAACTAACCAAAGCTACTTCAGCTTTTACCTTTAATGCCAGCAATAAGATAAAAAAGCCCAACATGTACAAAAACATCGTTCCGGCAGGTCTGTCTATAAAAAACCTAACAATCGGGTCAAGTGTTTTTGCAATATTTCCTTCGTATTTTGTCGAAATTTGATATGCCGGCATGCCTCCAAACATTGAATTTGTCCAGTAAGGTTCTTCGCCTGTTGCCTCTCGGTAATCGACTATTTCCTTCGACATTCCCTTAAACTGAGTAATATCCGACTGTTTAAGTTTTTTGCCTTGCATTTGTGGCAACATATATACTATAGACAATGCCATAAAAATCAGCACTGCCATTACATACGGTATCGATTTTTTTATCAAATTGTTTTTCATTGTGTAAAAGTTTTTTCTTAACAAAGGACAAAAGTAAGAAGTTTATCTGAAAAAATGCGAACAATAATAAAAAACTGCTGCTGTTTGGTAAATATCTTTGGCTATTGGCTGTTGGCTGTTGGCTGTTGGCTTTTAGCTATTAGCTAGGTTTAGATGTTTCGGATTTGCAGCAAAATATTGGCTATTGTTTTTCTCTACAGTGACAGATAATCTAAACGAATAGAGCGAAGTTGATTGACTGCAAAATAATCTAACAAAATCGCTGACCTACGCTTGCTTTGCGGAAGCGAGCGGGGTGAAATTTTGCTCATTTAAAATCCTTTTTACGCAGAATATGTATAAAAGAAACGTTAAAAATTTCTGAATCCCTGTAAGAAATTTAGTTTCTTTTATACGGTTTTTATTGCCACAAGGCAATAAAAAATTCCTTGTAAAAAGTGTCTTTTCTTTTGTTTCGTTTTCTTTGGACAAACAAAGAAAATGAAAGAAACAAAATTGAAACTGTAAAAGTTTATCGATTACGAAAAAAAGTTTGATAGGATTGGCTCTTAACCAAAAGCTAACTGCTAACAGCTAAGGGCTAATAAAAAACAAACAGAAAAAGGAGGAAGTTTCGCAACTTCCTCCTAACAAATATTAATAACCTAAAAAATAGAATCGGGAAAAACCCACGAAAAACTATTCGTCGGAAACCGTCAATTTTTTTCTTCCTTTAGCTCTACGAGCTGCCAACACTTTGCGTCCGTTCACAGTAGCCATACGCGAACGAAAACCGTGTTTGTTTTTTCTCTTTCTCCTTGATGGTTGATATGTGCGTTTCATAACTTAAAATGTATAATCTCTTTCAATTAGGTTTGCAAAGGTAATATATTTTTAATTATACAATACAACTTTGTGAAAATATTTTATTTTTTATTTGCAAACTGCGCTTTACTGGCTGTCGTATATCTCTGTTTTATTGTCTTTTACATCAAATAATTTGTACGGACGATTTATATTAATTAACATTTTTTTTATTCTCTCTTTATCGGTATCGGTGATAAAAACTTGTCCGAAATTATCGTTTAAAACCAAATTTATAAGCTGTTGCACCCTTTTATGATCCAATTTGTCGAAAATATCGTCTAAAAGCAATAACGGACAATGTTTTATTCTCTGACGCGTATAATCGAATTGAGCCAACTTTAGCGAAATTGCAAACGATTTTTGCTGTCCCTGAGAAGCATATTGTTTTACCAAATTGTCGGAAATGTAAAATATAAAATCGTCCTTATGTACACCTTTGCTTGTGTATTTCAAAAACAAATCTCTCTCAAAATTTTCAGACAATAACTTCTCAAAATCGGTATCGTTCAAATGGCTACTGTACTCAATATCAACACTTTCTTTTCCATTTGAAATTATATTGAAGTAATGTTTAAACAATGGTAAAAACTTTTCAATAAAATCTTTGCGTTTGGTATAAATATCCGTTGCAGGTGCAACCATTTGGATATCAATCAGCTGTAGCAACGAATAATCGCTACTTTGAATTTCCGCATTTTTTTTCAGTATGGCATTACGCTGAAGCATCAACTTGTTGTACCTCATTAGGTTATCTAAATAAACAGCATCAAACTGCGAGATTACCATATCAAAAAATCTTCTTCTAAACAAACTACCTTCCCTTATAATATCTCTGTCGTACGGCGAAACCATTACACATGGAAAACGTCCTATGTGGTCGGAAATGCGATCGTATTCCTTATCGTTTAGCCTCATCTGCTTTTTCTTACCACGCGATAATATGCAACTCACTTTTTGTGGTAGTTCTTCGCTACTGCTTACAAAATTGCCGTGCACGGCAAAAAAACTTTCATCATGCCTGATACTATGCAAATCACTGTTGTAGAAATAACTTTTGGTAAACGAAAGGTGATAAATCGCATCTAAAATGTTGGTCTTGCCTACTCCATTATTACCTGTAAAACAGTTTACATTTTGAGAAAAATCGATTTTATCTTCCTCAAAATTCTTAAAATTAATTAAGTGAATGTTTTTTAGGTACACCTTCGTCTGTATATTAAATTCGCTGCAAAGTTAATAAAAACTGCTTATCGTTTTTATACTTATTTGAGTTTTTGTTTTTGCAAGATATTGACATAATTAACTATATTTGCAATGTTTTAATTTAGCCGAAACAAACCTTACTGAGTAATAGTTTATGAGCAGACAGCAAACAATGGTACCGTGGGCAAAAAACGCCACCATATACGAAGTAAACCTACGACAATACACAAAACAAGGTGATATTAAGTCGTTTAGAGAGCACCTTCCGCGAATAAAATCCTTGGGTGTGCAAATTATTTGGTTTATGCCGGTACAGCCTATTGGCGTTAAAAACCGAAAAGGTGATTTGGGCAGCTATTACTCAATAAAAAACTATCGCGAGATAAATCCTGAATTCGGTACTTTTTCCGAATTTCAATCTCTTGTCGAAGAAATTCACAGTTTGGGTATGTACGTCATTTTAGATTGGGTGGCTAACCATACTGCTTGGGATCATCACTGGGTTGACGAACATCCCGATTTTTACAGACGAAACGAATTAAACGAAGTTTTTCCTCCTGTTCCCGAATGGGAAGATGTTATTGGTTTGAATTACGACAATCCAAAAATGCGACAACAAATGATTGATGAAATGTTGTTTTGGGTTGAGAATGCCAAAATCGACGGTTTCCGTTGCGATATGGCGAGTTTGGTTCCTATCGACTTTTGGAACGATGCCAGAACCGAACTAAATAAACACGCAAATGTTTTCATGCTCGCCGAATCGGAGGATAAGGAGTTGTTAGACAAAGCTTTCGACGTTATTTATAATTGGAAAGTATATCATAAAATTAATGATATGGCTAATTTTAAATGCTCTGTCAATGATTTTGCAAAAACTATTAAAGATGAGTTTTACAACTTCCCCGAAAACTGCTCGCAACTGCTGTTTATCAGCAATCACGACGAAAACTCGTGGCACGGCTCCGAATTGCAAAGGTTAGGATTGTTTTTAGAAACTATGGCTCTTTTAACCTTCACTCTTCCGGGCATTCCGCTTATTTATTCAGGCATGGAAGCTGGCAATAGTAAACAATTGAAGTTTTTTTCGAAAGATAATATTGAGTGGAAAGACGATAAAATGTTCGATTTTTATAAAACTCTCGTTAACATCAGAAAAAACTCAAATATCAATTTCAACAGCAACGACGACGGCAATTTTCACATTATCGAAACTGAGTTTTCCGACAAAATATTTTGCTTTACCAGATATAACAATTCCGAGCAATACGTTGTAGTTGTTAGCTTAACAAGTAGCAAATTCTGTTGCACCTTGTTCGACCCTGCATTTTACAAAAAATACACCGATGTTTTTTCAAATAAGCAATTCGATTTACACGGAGCGCTACACTTAGAACTCGAAGCATACGATTACCTCTTTTTAAAACATATAAATAATTAATCAAACATAAATAAACTCTTAGTGAAATATGAGAACAAAAACATTTTCAATTTTAGTAATACTTTTATTAGTATCAAACTTATTGGTTTTCTCGCAAAATGATTGGGAAAATCCCCAAGTTTTTAAAATCAACAGAGAAGATGCTCGTGCAACTTTCTTTTCGTTCGATTCGGAACAGCAAGCAATTATTGGCGATTTAAACACAAATGCCAACATGAAAACTTTAAACGGAAAGTGGAAGTTTAACTACGTAGGCAGAGCTTCGCAACGTCCAACCGATTTCTACAAAAACGATTTTGATGTTTCGTCGTGGGACGACATTGACGTTCCAAGCAATTGGGAACTTAACGGCTACGGCTATCCTCATTACTTAAATGCACAATATCCTTTTGAACGCAATCAGCCGTATATAGCCGACGAATACAGTCCTGTCGGCTCATACGTTACTTTCTTCAATTTGCCTGCAAATTGGAAAGGCAAAGAAGTTTTTATAGAGTTTGGTTCGGTTAAATCGGGTTACTACCTGTGGCTTAACGGCAATAAGGTCGGATACAGTCAGGATTCAAAACTTCCGGCAGAATTTAATATTACAAAATATTTGGTCGAAGGGAAAAACAAATTAGCAGTTCAGGTGTTTCAGTTTACCGATGGCAGCTACCTTGAAGACCAAGACTTTTGGCGAATTTCGGGAATACAAAGAGATGTTCGGCTCTACGCAAGAAACAAAGTCCACGTTGCCGATTTTTTTGCTAAGACTTCGCTTTCAGGCAATTACACAAACGGCGTTCTCGATTTAAACATTTTGATTAAAAACTACAATAACAAAAATGTAGCTAAACAAAATATAACCTACAAAATTGAAGATGCCAAAGGCAATGTAGTTGTTTCAAACAATGCAGTTGTCGATGTCAAAAAAAATGCATCAGCAACCGTTAACTTTAAGCATGTTATTAATAATGTAAAGCAATGGTCGGCGGAGATTCCTAATTTGTACAGATTAACAATCGTTTTATCCGACCAAAACAATAATGCTCTCGAATATATATCTACAAAAATAGGTTTCAGAAGCGTTGAAATAAAAGATGGTCAGCTTTTGGTCAACGGTAAGCCAATACTTTTAAAAGGTGTCAACAGACACGAACACGATATGCACTACGGACACGTTGTTGACGAAAAAATGATGCGTAAAGATTTGGAGCTTCTGAAACAACACAACTTTAACGCTGTCCGCACCGCTCACTATCCCAACGACCCAATGTGGTACAAACTCTGCGACGAGTACGGTATTTACTTATACGACGAAGCCAACGTGGAATCGCATGGCTACGGCTACGCAAAAGAAAACACATTGGCAAACAAACCCGAATGGGAAGCTGCTCATATTGAAAGAATTATGAATATGGCACAAAGAGATAAAAACCACCCTTCGATTATTGTTTGGAGTATGGGCAACGAAGCCGGCACAGGTCCTACAATGCTTAATGCGTACAAAAAACTTAAAGAGTTCGACAATAGTCGCGTTGTTGCGTACGAAAGAGCCGAAATGAATACCGATGTAACCGAAAAACACACAGATATCATCGGTTTGATGTATTGGCCCGTGAAAAGTGTAAAAAAACATTGGGTAGGAACCGACCCCGACCGTCCGTTTATTTGGGCTGAATACTCTCACGCTATGGGCAATAGCAACGGACACTTCCAAGACTATTGGGATTTTGTTGAATCGGAACGCCAAGTACAAGGCGGTTTTATTTGGGATTGGGTTGACCAAGGATTGGCAAAATACGATGAACACGGCAAACTATACTGGACTTACGGCGGACACTACGAACCCGAAGGTGTTTTTACCGATGGAAACTTTTGTTTGAATGGTGTTATCAACGCCGACAGAACAGTGCACCCTGCTATATA
>JAQVEX010000069.1 GCA_028697555.1 Lentimicrobiaceae bacterium
TTTGAGCTAATTCCTTGCTGGTATTTCCAGATTCGAACTTATGCATTATCAGCAATGATGAAACCAAAATTAGAAATATGAAAATACCAGCTCCCGAAATCAACAAAATATGTTTCATTCTGGCTCCCGCGTAAAACATCATGCAAAAGCAAATTGCGAAAATAATTACTCCTGTCGATAGGTTTGAGTACGCAACCAATAACGAAACAATTACGGATATTATTAAAACAAGTGATAATCCGGATTTAAAATCTGACAATTCATTTTGCTTTACTGTCAGTACATAAGCTACAAACATTATCAAAGCCAGCTTAGCCAAATCGGAAGTTTGGAAAGTAATTCCCAGTATTGGTATTCTGTTCCAACGGGCTGCACTGTTGACAACGTCGCCTGAAACTAAAGTGTATATCAAAAGCGGTATAGCTATAAATATAGCCCACCTAGCAATATTGGCATAGAAAGGATAATTTACCTTGTGAGCCACGTACATAAAAATCAAACCCAAAGTAACAATAACAAAGTGCTTTTGAAAGTAATATTCGGTGTCGCCGCCTTTTTCGATAAAAGCCAACAGACCTGTTGAGCTATAAACAGCCAACAGCGAGATGACCGACAGTATAATTACTAATCCCCAAATTACTTTATCACCTTGCAGTTTGATTTTAAATTTAGACATATCTTATAGAGCTCTTACAATTTTTTTAAACATATCTCCTCTTTGCTCGAAATTTTCGAACAAATCGAAGCTGGCACAAGCCGGCGAAAGCAAAACGGTATTTCCTTTAGTGGCTATCTGATAAGCCGTCAATACCGCCTGCTCCATTGAACTTGTGCTATAAATAGATTTTACCAAAGGCGAAAACTCTTCGATAATTCTATCGTTATCAACACCTAAAGCAATAATGCTTTTAACTTTTTTATCGACTAAAGTCTTTAGTTTGTGATAATCGTTGCCTTTATCAACTCCGCCAACAATCCAAATAACCCCGTCGTTGGGCATAGTTTCTAATGCGTACCACGAACTATTTACGTTGGTAGCCTTCGAGTCGTTGATGTAGGTTACACCGCTGACTTTAGCCACAAACTCCAACCTGTGCGGAATATTTTCGAATGTTGCAAGTGCAGTTTTTAGCGACTCATTTCTGACGTTAATCATTTTTGACGCTATACTTGCCGCCATAGTGTTGTAAACATTATGACTTCCTTGCAATGCTAATTCTTCTATTTTCATATCAAATTTTGTATTGTTTATTTCAATGTTAATTTTATTATCTTGAACGTAAGCGTTTGAACCTTCAAACCTCTGAATACCAAAGCTTAACAAATTACTTTTTATTTGCATTTTCGAGATGTTGTTTGTTGTAGCATCATCTTCGTTGCAGTATATCAAGTAGTCATTGCAGTCTTGATTTTGAGCGATTTTGAATTTAGACCTTACATAATTATCAAATTTTCCATCGTACCTGTCCAAATGGTCGGGTGTAATGTTTGTAAGTATTGCTATGTAAGGCTTAAATTTTTCGATAGTGTCTAATTGAAAAGAACTGACTTCAACAACCCAATAGTCGTGCTGTCCTTCAGCGACCGATTTAGCAAAGCTATTACCGACATTTCCGCACAACTCAGCATCAATATTCCTATTGATAAGTATATGGTGCAAAAGAGTTGCAGTAGTAGTTTTTCCGTTAGAACCGGTAATTGCAATTATTTTTCCTTCGGCAAACCACGATGCAAATTCAATTTCGGAAATTAATTGTATTTGGCTTTCCTTTATCTTGCCGATAATCGGTGCAGTTAAGGGAATACCCGGACTAACAATAACAATATCGGAACTCAAAATCACATTTTCAGAATGTTTGTTTTCCTCAAAAGCTACTTCAATATTTTTTAGAACTTTTTTGTGCGGCTCTTTTATTTTGTTTGTATCGGACACCCACACATCGTATCCTTTGTTTTTCGCCAAGATAGCAGCACCAATTCCGCTAATGCCTGCTCCGAGTATTGCTACCCTGCCCTTCATTTATCGTATTTTTAGAGTTACAACAGTTAAAATAGCTAATATTATTCCTATGATGAAAAACCTCATTACTATTTTAGGTTCTTTGTAACCTTTCTTTTGATAATGGTGATGCAACGGAGACATCAAGAAAACGCGTTTGCCAACTCCTGTTCGCATTCTGGTATATTTAAAATACGAAACCTGAATTAGCACCGAAAGGCTCTCGATTAAAAATATACCGCACAAAATGGGTATCAAAAGTTCCTTTCTGATAATGATAGCATACGTTGCAATAATACCGCCCAAAGCCAAACTGCCTGTGTCTCCCATAAACACTTGTGCAGGATAAGTATTGTACCACAAAAATCCTATACAGGCTCCCACAAAAGCGCTCATAAAAATTACCAACTCGCCGGAATTGGGTATGTACATTATGTTCAGATAATCGGCAAAGACAATATTACCGCTAACCCACGCCAGCAGACCTAAAGTTACTCCTATTATTGCAGAAGTTCCAGCAGCCAGACCGTCTATTCCGTCAGTTATATTGGCTCCGTTAGATACACCAATAACAATAAATACAACTATTACAAGGTAAACTATCCACGATAAGTATTTGTTTTTTACTCCGAACACGCCTAAAATGCTACTATAGTCGAATTCGTTGTTTTTTACAAAAGGTATTGTGGTTTTGGTAGATTTTGTCGGAACCTTGCTAAAATTAGCACTATGGTCTTGTATTTTTTCAAATCCTGATAAAGAATCGGAATTGTGAACGGTAAATTCTTTTGTTTGAACCACCTTTTCTCTTATTTCAACCGAAGGATTGAAGAAAATAACGCTCGCCACCACTACTCCTGCAACAATCTGACCTATAATTTTAAACTTGCCTTTCAAGCCTTTTTTATCGTGTTTGTAAACTTTTATGTAATCGTCGAGACCGCCGATAAATCCTAACCAAACGGTAACGAATAGCATCAGCAAAACGTAAACATTGTCTAACTTAGCAAAAAGTAAGGTTGGAATAATTATAGCACCTAAAATGATAATTCCGCCAATTGTGGGTGTTCCTTCCTTTTCCTTTTGTCCTTCCAATCCCAAATCTCTGATAGTTTCACCAATTTGATTTTTTTTCAGAAAATTGATTATGTATTTACCTAAAATCATACTGATAAACAGCGATAAGGTAGCAGCCAACGCCGACCTGAACGATATGTATTGAAACATACCGGCTCCGGGTAAATCATACACTCTGTCTAAGTATTCGAACAAATAGTAAAACATTACAAATTATTTTTAGTTAAACAATTTTCAACCTCAACTTTGTCGTCGAACGGATTTCTGACTCCGTTGACTTCCTGATATTTTTCATGTCCTTTTCCTGCAATCAAAATCACATCGCCTTTGTTTGCCAAATGCACAGCTGTTTGTATAGCCTCGCGTCTGTTTACAAGGGTTAAGCATTTATCTCTGTTTTTTGCCGACACTCCTTTAAGTATTTCGTTTATAATACTTTGTGGCTCTTCGCTACGCGGATTGTCGGAAGTGATAATAATTTTATCAGCCAAACTTGACGCAATATCGCCCATAACCAGTCGCTTATCGTGATCGCGGTCGCCACCGCAACCGAATACAACGATCAGTTTTTCGTTTAAAGTTCTGACGTCGTTTATTGTGTCTATAACATTCTTCAATGCATCTGGAGTGTGTGCATAGTCGATTATAGCAACTATATCATCTTTGCCTCTTACCATTTCAAACCTTCCGGGAGCTCCTGTCAAACTGCTAACTCCCAAAACAACCTCATCTTTATTCAAACCTAAATTTATGAGCGTTGCATAAACCGCCAATAGGTTGTACGCATTGAAACCTCCTACCAATCTAGTCCAAAAGTCTATGTTGTTTATCTCCATTTGCATTCCCAAAAGAGATTGCTCTATAATTTTTCCTTTAAATTCTGCCGGAGAAGTCAAAGAATAGTAGTATTTCTTAGCTTTTGTGTTTTGCAACACTACGGTTCCGTTCTTGTCGTCAATATTTGAAACTGCAAATGCCGTTTCGGGCAATGAGTCGAAGAAACTTTTTTTAGCCTTTATGTACTCTGCAAAGGTTTTGTGATAATCTAAGTGATCGTGTGTGAGATTGGTAAACACAGCACCCGAAAAATGCAATCCGTAAACTCTGTTCTGATGCATAGCATGAGAACTTACCTCCATAAAAACGTACTCGCAATGACTGTCGACCATTTGTCGCAACAGTTTGTTTAAAGTAATACTGTCGGGAGTTGTATGTGTTGATGGTATTGTAGTATCGCCTATTTTATTTTCTACAGTAGAAATAAGTCCTGCTTTACAATCGGATTGCATAAAATACTTATACAACAAAGTAACAACTGTAGTTTTACCGTTGGTTCCGGTAACTCCAACAAGTTTTAAACTTTTTGAAGGATGCTGATACCAATTAGCAGCTATTTCGCCAAGTGCTTTGCTTGTGTCATCTACTTGAATGTAAATAATATTGGGCTGCAAAACTTCGGGAATATCTTGCAACACTATACATACGTTTCCTGCACCTATGGCTTTGTTTATGTACTTGTGTCCGTCTGAATTCACACCCTTGACTGCAACAAATAAACCCGATTTATTATCCTGCCTCGAATCCATACTAATACCTTTTATATCGGTATTCAAATCGGATTCCGAGATAAGATTGTATTTTATATTCGACAATAAATCAATCAGTTTCATATTGTTACAATTTTTGAGCAATTGACTTCTGGTTCTTTACAGATAAATTTAAATTCACCTGTTTAACATTGCTTATATCTGTTCCTGGTGCGGGCTCTTGCTTATCAACAAACCCCTGACCGCTAATATTTACTTTCAAATTCAATTTCTGACAAATAAATGATGCATCTTTTATGCTCATTCCAATAAGGTTTGGCATTTTTCCGTCTATATTATTAATGTCAACAACTTTTTTTACCGTAGTTTTGTTTGTGCTATCGTATTTATATGCCAACCATTCGTTGTTAGCAGCTTGCTTATGGTTGTACTGCAAAAAATTTGATACATTGTAAATATCACTTGAATTTCCAACTGTAAGCGGGTTTGCAATTTTGCTTTTGGCAGAATCGGAGATTGTGTAAGCAAATTCGTCGGAATTGGCATACAATCTATCGGCTATATCTCTAACAACGGGAGCAGCGACACTTCCACCGTAAATACTACCTTTTGAAGGATCGCTAATCACAACTATAACCGTGTATTTTGGGTTTTCTGCCGGAAAGTAGCCCGCAAACGAAGCGTTGTACCTTTTGGGTCCACCCTTTTTCATATCGTCGGTAATTTGAGCTGTACCTGTTTTACCAGCAAAACGATAAATTGAGTTTTTGAGTCGGCTACCTGTTCCCTCATCTACAGTTTTTTCTAGCAGATACTGCACATTTTTGATTGCCTTTTTTGAGGCTATCCTTTTACCAACCGTCTGCGGTTTATAATCGACCACAACCTCATTGTGTTTGGCAACTTTTTTCACAAAATGCGGTTTAACCATAATACCATCGTTAGCCACAGTATTGTAAAAGTTAAGCATTTGCAACGGCGTGATCATAACCTCGTATCCTATAGACATCCAAGGCAAAGATACCTTAGACCAAGTTTTTGACTTAGGCGAATTGATATATGGACTGGCTTCTCCCACAAGCTCGGTATTAACTTTCTCGTTTAAGCCAAAACTACACAAACGGTCGATGAATTTTCGAGGATTACTTCCATAAATTTCAGTAATAATAGTAGAAATACCAACGTTAGATGACGTTTGAAACAACTCTTGCACTGTTTCCACACCACCGCCAAGGTGGGAATCCTTCATTACTCTGTTGGCGTATTTTTTAACTCCGCCGTGAATATTGTATTTATCTGTAATTTTTAAGTCGGAGTCTTCAAATGCAGCCAAATACGATGCTAACTTAAAAGTACTTCCCGGTGATATACGCTCAGATATTGCATAATTATATGTTTCGATGTACTCGCCGTTTTTACCTCTTCCCATATTGGCTATAGCTAAGATTTCGCCTGTGGAAACTTCCATAACAATAGCTGTGCCGTGGTCGGCTTCGCTCATTTCCAATTGTTTCTTCAAAGCGCTTTCGGTAACTCCCTGCAAGTCTATATCGATGGTTAGCTGTACGTCGTAGCCGTCTTTCGGGTCAATATCATTGATTTCGCTGACGGGTCTCCATTTCAGTCCGGGTATTCTGCGGTATAATCGCTTGCCATCTATTCCTTCCAAATAATTATTAAACGAACCTTCAATTCCTCTTGTAAGCTCTTTTCTTTCGGGAGTGTAGTAGCCTATCAATCCGATTGCCATGTTGTCGTATGGATAAAGCCTTTTGGTTGTTTGCTCCAAAATTATTCCGCCTTTGTATTTTCCCAAATTAAAGAGCGGAAACTTCTTTACATCATTGGCTTCGTCAACGCTTAAATCTCGGCGCAACAGAAGGTATCTGTTGCCTAATGCTCTGTATTTTTGTATGGTATCTTTCAGCGATTTCCTTTTGCTTTTGTAATCACTGCGATAATAATTTTCGAAAGCTTTGCACAAATCGTCCAAATATAAATCGTAGCTACTGCTATCGGGCGACATGGCATCAAATCTTAAGTCGTAATAAAAATCGGAAGTAGCTAATAGCTTGTTGTTTCTGTCGAAGATATTGCCTCTATCACCTTCTACCGGAAAATATTTGTAAGTAACACTCTTATTTTCGTTTCTAAGGTCGTCGCCTTCAACGAATTGTATTTTTATTATTCTGCCAATAATTACTAAGCTCAACAGTAAAAAAGAGACATAGATAACTATGACCCTGCCGGGTTTTACAATCATGTCATCGTCTCTTTTGTTAGTTGCCATCGTTGATATATATTTTTAAAGGTGGAGTTATCATCTCTTCAAGTTCAAGTTCCTTAGCTCTTCTGACAACTTCCGAACGTTCGGTAAGTCGGGTTAGCTTGGTTTTAGTAGTTATGTAGTCGAAACGTAACTCCTTAATATTTCTTTTAGTTTCATTTATTTCAATTGCCACCTTATTGGCACTGTTATAGTTGAAAATGAGAATAATGCACAGCACAAACACATAAATGGTAAAAGGCACCCACTTTTTAATATCGCTCTCTTCAATAAAAACACCGACCAATATTCTTCGTGCAACAAGCAAAGCCTTACTTGGCTTGTTTTCTCCTTGTTCACGCTCGGCATTTGCAGCTTGCTCCTGCTGGGCTTGTTTAAATTCATTTTTCAACTTCCTGCTCATATCACCTTTTCAGCTATTCGTAATTTAGCACTTCGCGAACGCGGATTGGCTAGCAACTCGCTATCGGTCGGCACTATAGGTTTTTTGTTTACTGCTTTTATTATATTCTTTTGTCTTCCGTAAAAGTCTTTTTCAATAATTCCGTCTTTATTCCCTGATTTGATGAAATTCTTAACAATTCTATCTTCAAGAGAATGATACGATATAACCACCAATCTACCTCCAACATCAAGCACATCTATGGCTTGCTCCAACATATCCGACAAAACTCCCAACTCGTTATTGACTTCTATTCGCAACGCTTGAAAAACCTGAGCTAAGTACTTGTTTTGCTGTTCTCGTTTACAAAGTTTCACAGCTATGTTTTTAAGGTCTTCTACTGTTTTTATCGGACTGCTATTTCTGCTTTCAACAATTTTTGAACTAAGTAGTCTGGCGTTTTTTATTTCGCCATAATAAAAAAACACATCAGCCAATTGCTCTTCGGTGTAGTTATTGAGGACATCGGCAGCACTTTGTTGCCAATTTGTGTCCATTCGCATATCAAGGTCGGCGTCAAAGCGAGTTGAAAAGCCTTTTTCGGGAGTGTCTATTTGATAAGATGAAATTCCCAAATCGGCAATAATTCCATCGACCGGTAAACAATTCAAATACCTTAAAAAGTTTTTCAGATACTTAAAATTGTAATTTAATAATATGAATCTATCGTCGTCAATGGCGTTGGATAAAGCATCTTCGTCTTGGTCGAAAGCAATCAGCTTGCCCTTGCTGCTTAGCTTGCTCAATATTTCTTTTGAATGACCTCCACCGCCGAATGTAACGTCAACGTAGCAACCTTTTGGATTAATATTTAACCCCAAAATGCTCTCGTTTAACATTACAGGCAAATGATAGCTCATAGTTTTTATTCATTAATATTAACATCTCCCAAAATTTCTTCAGCCAAACTCGAAATATTTTCAAGTGTTGCTTCAACCGATTTATCAAACAATGTTTTGTTCCATATTTCTATGCGGTCGAAATTGGCAGTAAGAACGATATCGCTTTCAATTTCGGCAAATTGCAACAAGTCTTTTGGAATAAGCACTCGGCTACTTCCGTCAACATTAAGCTCACGCAAACCGGTTGTGTAGGCTCTAATAAAGTCGTTGTGCTTTTTTAGCATCTTATTGAGCTTACGGGTAATATTACTAAGATTAAGCTCCCAATTGGACGTAGGATACAATTCCAAACATTTGCTGAAAATGTGTTTCTTAATAATAAAACCGTCGCCAATAGCGTCTCCCAACTGGCTCTTGAATCCCGAAGGCATCAAGAACCTGCCTTTAGCATCGACTTTACACGTATATTCACCTCTAATTGATAGCATTATTAATTTTTTGG
>JAQVEX010000070.1 GCA_028697555.1 Lentimicrobiaceae bacterium
TTTTTGCTAATACATCTTGCACATTGCTGACCGTTCCTTGCAACTGTTTTATGCTTATAACCGATACGGGCATTGCTTGTTCACGCAGCATTCGAGCTTCACTTTTGACGCTAATCACTACCTCGGAAAGCGATTGGGTTTCTGTAATCAGACGAAACACACGTTTCAAGGTTTCTCCAGCTTCCAACTTTATATTTTCAATATGCTTTTGATAACCAATATAAGAGACTGACAGCGTATAGTTTCCTGGTTTTAAGCCACTAATAAGAAATTCGCCGTTTCGCTCAGTAATGGTTCCGGTTTTCAGCTCTTCAATATAAATAGTGGCACCTATGAGCGGATCTTCACCCGAATTGTCAATTACAATGCCACTTATGCTCGCCATTTGTTCCTGAGCAGTAACAGGCATACTGGTCGAGAATATGACAAACAAAAGCGTTGGTATGTACAACTTTTTAAGCAGTGAACAAAGTTCAGTTTTGTTCATAAAAAAAGCGTACCGCCTGAATTGGGCGGTACGCTTAGCCTTGCATAAGGCTTCTGTAGAGAATTGTAGAGTTTTCATTTCAATTATTTTCTATCATTATTTCATATATTTATTTACTAACTTTAAATAAAGCTTCCCAGCCGGCAGAACCAAATCTAACGTATTCCGATATAAAGCGTTCTATTTCTTCGTCTGATAATTCATCATGTCCGGCAATTTCTTTGAGTAAGCTTACCCAGCACACGCAGCATACATGTATAAAAAATGTTGAAACATTAATAGCCAAATGAGGGTTTTTCTCCTGAATCAACCTCATATATTCAAGACTAAGACGGGTGTTACTATCGATAAGCATTTCGTAAAAGTTCTCGTAACATGAGCCTTGCGATGCATAAAAGAGCAATTTAAGTTCAGGTCTGTACTGATGAAAAATTTTTAAATAATTACGTATTGTTTCTGCTTGAAATTTTTCGGATGTGTACATTTCCACATTAGTATCGCTACTCACTTCCGTGTGTTCAATCATTGTTTTTTCAAAAGTGTGTAAAAATGGTGTCAGCACAGCCTTGAATAATTCGTCTTTGCTTTCAAAATAGTTGTATATATTGCTCAATCCCACTCCCGATTTTTCAGAAATTTCACGCATAGACGTAGCTCTAAAACCTTTTTGTAAAAAGGCATCGCGCGCCGTTGTTATTAATACCTGATTTATGTCGGTGTTTTCTTCTTTCATACAGAGTAAAGCATTACTTTTTGCATCTGAACAGTGTTCTTTAAATTCAGAGTGCAAAATTAACATGCAGAACAAACACGACAATCCCCAAAATTGATGATTTTTTTATAAAAATATCCCTAATTATGACTACACTTCAGTATTTTAACTTGTTAAATTGTCAAGTTGAAGTTGTAATCTTGATTTCTAACTTATAATTTTATAACTCAGAACTTCTGACTTCAACTACTACCCTAACAACAACAAACCAATAGCCATAACAGCCATACCTGCAACTAATCCGTATATTGCATGATGATGCTTACCGCCGCACTTTTCAGCTGCCGGTAGCAGTTCATCTAAGGAAATAAAAACCATAATTCCGGCTATTACTGCAAACATTATTCCGAAAAGGTTATCGTTTAGGAAAGGAGCTAAAATCAGGTAGCCAACCAAAGCACCTAAAGGTTCGGCTAAACCCGAAAGAAACGAAAGCCAAAAGGCTCTTTTGCGATTTCCTGTTGCATAATAAATCGGGACTGACACGGCAATACCTTCGGGAATATTGTGTATAGCGATTGCTACAGCAATAGGAACTGCGATTTTTACATCTTTTAGAGCAGCCAAAAATGTTACCATACCTTCGGGAAAGTTGTGAATTGCCAATACTAATGCCGTAAGCAGTCCAACACGCATAAGCTTAGTGTTTTTACGTTTTGTTGCAGATTGCGACTGAGCTACGTTGGCAATTTCTTCTACTCCCCTAAATTCGTGCGGATTTTCTTCTTTCGGAACCAAGGCATCTATTATCATAATCAGTAAAATACCACCGAAAAAAGCAAGTACGGCGTAAAGAGTTCCGTTACTTTCGCCATGCAAGGCACTTAGCGTGCTAATAGCATCGCTTAGCAACTCTACGAACGATATGTAAATCATAACACCTGCCGAAAATCCCAACGAAACCGACAGAAATAGAGTGTTGGTACGCTTTGCAAAAAAGGCGATAGCGCTGCCTATTCCGGTAGAAAGTCCGGCAAAAAGTGTTAGTGAGAATGCTATGAGTACTTGATTGTTCATTTAGTTACGAGTTACGAGTTATGAGTTCCGAGTGGCTCGCCCTGAAAAAAGTTTACATTTAATTGATGTTGCAAAAGTATAATTACCAAAACTCATTTAAAATCCCTAAAAATAGGGATTTTAGTTGAGTTTGTTAACGGTTTTGCAGTACGATTTATATCAAATATTTAGCGTTAGTCTTTATCAATATTAGAATTGAACATTTGCATTGCTTCGGCACTCATTCCCATACTGGAAAAGCCACCGTCGTGATATAGGTTTTGCATAGTAACCTTTCTGGTAAAGTCGCTGAACAGTGTTACGCAATATTGAGCACATTCCTTAGCCGAAGCATTGCCAAGCGGCGACATAACTTCGGCATAATCCATAAGATCGTATATTCCTTTAACCGCACTAATAGCAGTGGTACGAGTCGGCGACTGTGAAACGGTGTTTATTCTAACATTTTTTTCTTTGCCGTAAATATATCCAAAACTTCTGGCTATACTTTCCAAAGCTGCTTTAGCATCAGCCATATCGTTGTACTCGTACAATGTTCGTTGAGCGGCAACGTAAGTAAGCGCAACAATAGAACCCCACTCGTTTATAGCATCCAATTTTTTTGCCGTTTGTATAACTTTATGAAACGAAACAGCCGATATATCCAAAGTTTGCAAATAGTTGGAATAGTTTATATCGTCGTAAGGTATTTTCCTTCTTACGTTGGGCGACATGCCGATAGCATGAAGAATAAAATCTATTTTCCCGTTAAAATGTTCCATAGTTTTATTGAACAAGTTTTCCAAATCGGGTATGCTAGTAGCATCAGCAGCTACAATTATGGAGTTTGTTTTTTTCGCAAGTTCGTCGGTGTCTCCCATTCTTAATCCGGATTCGGTATTGGATAGCACAAGTTCGGCTCCTTGTTCGTAACATTGCTCGGCAACTTGCCAAGCTATTGATTTTTCGTTCAAGGCTCCAAAAATAAGTCCTTTTTTCCCTTTTAATAAGTTAGTTACCATAGTATATAAAGTATTTGATTAGTAATTATTTAATTATTTAGTTATTTAGTTAGCAGATGTTTCGCTGCTTCAATTGTAGTTTGAGTAATATTACCGTCGCTTATTAGTCCGGCTATTTCGTTAATTCTTTCGGTCTGATTGAGTTTTTTTATCTCAGTTGTAGCCATATCGCCAGTTTCGATTTTATACACTTTAAAATGACTATCGGCAAGACCTGCAATTTGTGGCAGGTGCGTAATCGCGACAATTTGTTTGTTTTCAGCCATTTTGCACATAAGCATTCCAGCTTTAGTTGCTATCTCGCCTGAGATGCCCGCATCAATTTCATCGAAAATTATAGTTGGCAACATTTTTTTCTCAACCGAAAGCGATTTTATTGCAAGCATAAGTCTTGATATTTCACCACCCGATGCAACTTTGCTTAGTTCTCTAACTTCGTGTCCTTTATTTGCCGAAAATAGAAACGACATTTCATCTTTTCCGTAAATGTTATGTTCGGGTAAAATATTGATTTCTATCGAAAAAGATGCCGATTTCATTCCCAAATTAGGCAATATTTCAAGCATTTGCTTTTCAAAACTGTCTGATGCAGTTTTTCTACTCTCCGACAATTTTTCGGAAAGGTTGGAAACTTCATCGTACAAACTATTTATTTCGGCTTTTAAATTCTTTATTGTATCCTCGAGCTGATTGGTGTTTGTAATGCTTGTTTCAAGAGATTTTTCTATTTCAATGAGCTGTTCGGTTGTTTGTACTTTATGTTTGTGCAGCAAATTGTAAATACTGTTCAAACGCTGAGTTAGCAACTGATGTCTATCTTCGTCGTAATAAATATTATCGACTTGTTTAAGCAAATCGGAAGATATGTCGTTTAATTCTATATGACTTGAATTTATTCGCTTTGACAATTCCAAAATAACATCGTTGTATTTGCCTGCTTGTTCGGTCAGGTTTTTAATATTCTGCAAAGCATTTAAAACACTGTCTTCGTTCTCGTAAAGCAGATTTATTGCCTGATAAAGGTTTGTCTTAACTTCTTCGGCGTGAGTTATTTGTTTTAGTTCCGTCTCTATTTCGTCAACTTCGTTAGGAATAAGTTTCAAGGCGTTAATCTCTTCAAACAAAAAACTATTGTATTCAAACTCCTTGAGCATAAGCTCTGCTTCGTTTTCTTTTCGTTTTAGCTCCAACTTTTTTTCGGTGTATTTATTAAATACATTTGAATATTCTGTAAGTAGCTTTGAATTTTGAGCGTAGCTGTCCAAAAGCTGAATTTGGAAGTCGTTATTTTGAAGTTTTAATGTTTGAAACTGCGAATGTATATCTACCAAATTTTCCACCAAATCTCTCAATACGTTTAAGTTTACAGGTGTATCGTTAATAAATGCTCTGGACTTGTTTTGCGGAGTAATTTCTCTACGTATTGTTGTGTTATTGTCGAAATCAATATCGTTGGCAGAAAAAAATCCTTTCAAATTATAATTTTCAATATCAAAAACAGCTTCTACAATGCATTTTTGTTCAGGATCGAGCAAAGTATTGGTGTCGGCTCTTTGCCCTAATATCAAATTAATTGCACCCAATAAAATTGATTTACCTGCTCCGGTTTCGCCCGTTATACAAGTAAAACCGCTGTCAAAATCAATTTCTAACTTCTTGATGAGTATATAATTTTCAATATATAGTTTTTGTATCATTATAAATTGAAATAATCGTTAAGCAGTACAGCAAAATTACTTATTTTTGTTTTAATATTTGCTGATATTTTGACGTATTGGCAGGGTCTATTTCTTTAAGGATATTAACTGCTCGACTTTTGTCCATTGGTGGTGCTTGCGAATAAATATTTACAATCTCATCTCTTTTAGCATCCAACACAACCTGAACGCTATACAATCCTTGCTTTGAGCGGTTTGTTTCCTGTAGGTCTTCCATAAATTCATTAATAGCGCTTCTTCCAAGTTCGATATTTTCAGACATTTTATCTAAACCTTGCAAATGATATTTGTACAATCCCGACCTAATTTTGTTGTGCGAGCTGTTAAGTAAATTTTCGACTAACCAATACCTGTTTTTAATTCCTTCAAAAGCTTTCCACCCCTTGCCTGCTTCGTTTGAGTTTTGAGCTGCATTGACTATATTTCTTGCTTTTTCAAAATATGGAGTTCCCCCGTATGGCGAAAACGAATCGAAATCGAAGCCTAAAATTATGTACAAATAATATGCAACAACTCCGGCAAGGTTAGATGTAAACGTGTTTTCAATGTATTCTATAGGTTCGTACTCAATATATTTAAACTCAAAATCTGTGTCCTGAATATTCAAAAGCGTGCTGTAGTACGATGATTTGTAAATAGGACGCTTGCTCATTACATTAATTCTGCCTTTGAAATGGTCGCCCGAAATACGCTCATCAATTGTAATAGAAATAGAACCTTCTATCCTTTCTTCGGGTCTAAATTGATGATTAGTCCAATTTCGACTATTAACGAACTCGTACAAATCCTGTTGTAGAGTTTGAAACACCTTTCTTTCGGTTCCATCAACTTGTCGGCTATTTACCGATACATTTATCATAAACTCCTGACCGACTAGTACAATGGGTAAAAGAAAAATAAGCAGTAAAATATTTAATGTTTTTGCCATAATTTTTTGAAACCTATTTTTTGTTTATATAGTTAAAAATATCTGTCGCAACTTCAGTCTTTGTTTTAAGTCCGTACTCCTGAACATTGTCGGGCGAAATAATCATCACTTTATTAGTATCGACAGCAAAACCGGCTCCTTCGTCTTGCAATGAATTCAAAACTATATAGTTTAACTTCTTTTGTTGCAATTTTTTCTTAGCATTTTCTACAGCATTGTCGGTTTCTAAAGCAAAACCAACAGTAATTTGATTTTCCGACAACAAAGGCATTATTTCTTTAATAATGTCCTTTGTCTTGCTCAGTTTAATATTTAACGCTTCTTCCGACTTCTTTATTTTATGTTCTGCAGGATTTTCAACGAAATAATCGGCGACTGCGGCTGCAAAAATCAGTATATCTTTGTCTTTATAATTATTTATACATTGTTGCAACATATCTGTAGCCGAAATAACTTTAATTACGTCAATATTTGGGTGATTTGGATAGCTTTGAACAGTTCCTGAAATAAAAGTTACTTTGGCTCCCCTATTTGCTGCTTCTATTGCCAACGCAGAACCCATTTTTCCCGTAGAATGATTTGAAATATATCTTACAGGGTCAATTTTTTCTACAGTAGGTCCGCTAGTTATCAGCACATTTTTGCCTGCAAGGTCTTGTTTTTGTTGAAAATGATTTTTTATGATACTAAAAATTCTTTCGGGCTCTTCCATTCTTCCAACGCCAATAAGATTGCTTGCCAACTCTCCTGCATGTGGCATTATTACTTCAACTCCTTGTTGTTTCAAGGTTTTGATATTATTTTGAGTTGTAATATGATTAAACATATCGACGTCCATGGTGGGAGCGACAAAAACCTTACTTCTGCATGCCAAATATGTGGTAAGCAACAAGTTATCGGCTATTCCGTAAGCCATTTTAGCCATAGTGTTGGCGGTAAGTGGGGCAATAAGGTACATATCAGCCCATAAGCCTAATTCAATATGGCTACTCCATTCGCCCGTTTCGGCGTCGTATGGCTCGCAATAAACTTTATTTTGAGATAAAACCGATAAAGTTAAAGGAGTAACAAAGCTTTTAGCTTCGGGAGTTACAACAACCTTAACTTCGGCTCCGGCTTTTACTAACAATCTTATCAGTATAGGAATCTTATAAGCCGCTATACCGCCGGTTATACCAATTAGTATTTTTTTATCTCTAATCATTTAATAATCTATCTGCAATACCGTGGTTGGCATAATAAATTTCGTCGTTCATAAACTCATTAATAGCCACAAGTGTCGGTTTTGGAAGTCTTTCGTAATAGCGTGCCAATTCAATTTGCTCTCTGTTTTCGTATATTTCATCTAAGGTATCTGTTGGCAAGGCAAAATCTTCAATTTTTCTTCTCAATTCGTCTCTAACCTGCAAACCTATCTGATTTGCACGTCTTGCAATAATATTTACAGTTTGATAAATATTGCCTGTACCTTTACTAAAATCTTCAATATTACGGGTTACCGTAGTGTTTTCAATTTTGTCTTTTTTAACTGTCATAATTGTATGTTGTGTAAAAATTTATTTTAGATTTGAATAAATCGTTTCTCTGAATGCTTCTGCTTTCTGCGTATATTTTCCCGAAGGAAATCCTTCCTTTAAGTTTTCGTATGTATTAGCAGCATCGGAAAAACGTTCGTATTTCTTTTCGTCAACACTATTTTTGGCGTAAGCAACCTGCGATGACAAAATATAATACAATATTTCTTCTTTGTAACGTGTTTCGGGAAAGTCTTTCAAAATATTATTGTAAGATATAATGGCTGCCCTATAATCGTATATTTTGTAATAAAAATTTGCTATGTCTAATTCTTTCTTTTCTAATTTGCTTCTGAGTTCATAAAGCAAATTGTTGCATTGGTCGGTATACTTGCTTTCTGGATATCTGACTTTGAAATACTCGAGAGCAGAAATAGCTTCGTGGGTTAGCTTTTGGTCTAGAGTTGACTTAGGCGAATCAATATATGAACAATAGCAACTTAAAAAAGCGGCTTCTTCGGCACGCGGACTATCAACATAACTGTTAGAAAACATTTTAAAATAATACCCTGCCATTATATAATCCTTTTGCTTGTAATAGTTTTGAGATATATAATAAGCTACGTCTTCGGCTTTTTCGGTGCCCCTAAAAAATGGCTGGACTTGAGTAAATAGCTCTAACGACTTGTAATACTTCCCTTTATTGAAATACTCAATTGCTTTATTGTACTTCAAATCGTTATCGGCACTTTTGAGCAGTTTTTGATACTGACTACAACCCGAAAGCATCAGCATAATAGCCGAAAAAGCTAAAACACTTAGTATTTGATATTTTTTGTCCATTCTGCAAAAGTAATTATTTATTGATAACTGAATTAACGAATTTAATTTATAATTATTATTTAACAATTTTTATTACGCTAAAGTCAAGCACTTGTACGTGCTAAGCGTTTAATTCTAAATAATAAAATAATCAAATAAAACTTGTAATGTAGATTTTTTTCTATATTTGCGAAAATTTTACTATTAGTAA
>JAQVEX010000071.1 GCA_028697555.1 Lentimicrobiaceae bacterium
ATCCCGAATTCGACGACAAAATTATAACTCTGGGAATTACCCCAAGTCGCCCCGAAACATGCTACAGATACATTCAGTACAAACAAAACGGAGACCAAAGCAACGAAATCAGAAAGGTAAAGACTTTTACCGAAAAACCGCAATATGAACTTGCCGTCAAATTTATCGATAGTGGCGATTTCCTTTGGAATGCCGGAATTTTCATTAGCTCGGTAAAAACTTTGGTAAGCTCGTTTAATAAACACCTACCCGACGTTGCAACTATTTTTCACAACGGTAGCCAACATTATTATACCGATTCGGAAAACGGCTTTATTAAAGAAGCGTACTCTATGTGTCCGAATATATCTATGGACTACGGTATAATGGAAAAAGCCGACAATGTATATGTCATCGAAGCCGACATGGGTTGGAGCGACATCGGCACTTGGAGCGCCCTGTTCGATAATTCCGAAAAAAACCAAGAAAACAACCTTGTCAATTCCGATAATATCTACACCTACGATGTTGATAACTGCATTATTCGCATAGAAAAAAACAAAGTAGCTGTTATTCAAGGACTTGAAAACTACATTGTCATCGACGAAGGAGATGCTCTGCTTATTTGCAAAATTGATAATGAGCAAAACATTAAAAATTACGTCGAAAAAATTAAAAAAGACAAGAAATTCACTTACTTGTAGTACAAAATAGAGCAAAAAATTATAGACTAATCAGATATAGGAAAATAAAAAATTTTAAACCTTTGATGAAAAAGTTAATTTCTGTAATTCCAATTGCAATAATACTTCTGAGCTTATTTTCCTGCAAACAGCCCGAAATACCTCAGCAAAACCTTAAGTGTTTCAATGATATTATTGCATCAAACGACAATAATTTGGTGTGCGTTGGATATAGCGGTACTCCAAGTAATAAATATTCGGCTGTCATTCAAAAGCGCGATACTTCAAACAATGCCTTGTGGGTTAAGCAACTGTCCGACAAAAATGTCAATTCGTTTTTCAAAGTCATGCAAACTTCGCAATCCGATTATATTGCAGTCGGCTACGCATACAATACCGACAGGACACAACCCAACTTGCTTATGGCTATGTACGACGACAACGGAAACCAAAAATGGGTCAGAGTTGTCGACAATATCAAATCTGCCGGACTATCTATAGCCGCAGCTTCCGATACCACTTTTGTTGTTGCCGGCTACGCACACAACCAAACCAATAATGCCCGATACGCCAAATGCTACCTCGTCAATTACAACGGAAACATTATAGACGAAAAATCCTATTTCGACAACCTAAACACCAACGAAACCTTAGTTAACTCCGAGTTCACCGATGTTGTAATTGCCGACAACAATATTTATTTAGTTGGAAACATCAATCCAACTTTCAACAAATCCAATTCGTTTGTAATGAAATGCAACCAGCAAGGCGATAGCTTATGGACTAAGGTAAAAACCTATTCTACCATTACAGCCATAACGCATACTTCGGATAATAAAATAGCTGTTTGCGGAAATACCAACGACAACAATGTTTTCTTTTGGACACTGAGCAACAATGGAAACACTGCAACTTATACGGTTTTTGAGAAACAAGGGATAGTTTATGCTGCCGATATTGTTGAAACTTCCAACAGAAACTTTTTTATAGTAGGCTGCATTGAAACTACTATCAACGATAAAGATGCCTATCTGATTAAAATCAACCCTGACGGTACTTATCTTATTGAAAATACATTTGCTACACCCGAACCCGAAATACTTTTTAGTTGCACCAAAGCAATTGGAGATAAATACTACTTAGGCGGCTTGTCCAACACTCCCGAAAGCAAGTTTCTGATTATAAAAACCAACCTCAGCGGAGATAATATTGCAACCTATAACATAGATTAAATTTTTTGGTACATTTTTTGAAATGATATTGTTTAGATAAAATAAATTTAAACATAAAAAACTATCAGAAAATGAAAAAGTCAATCTTATTAATAGGAATTATGAGCTTAGCAATATTGTTCTCGTCGCAGATTTCTTTTGCTCAAAAAGTAATTGCTTCAACTCCCGAACAAAAAAAAGCTATTGAAGAAAGCATGAGACGCAGAAAAGAATTGCGCAAGCAATACGAAGCTATGACACCCGAACAACAAGCCGAAGCCAGAAAAAGAGTAGAAGAAATGAAAAAAGGCGGCGGTACCGATAAAAATGTTAAACAAACACCTCAAGTAGAAAAGAAAGTTATTTCTAAGGAAGAATTTGAGAAAAACAGTAAAAAAGTTGATAAACCACAAGTCAACCCCGATGTTAAAAAAGAAGCTACTCCTAAAAAAGTAGAATTACAATCGGAAAAGAAAGTTGCAACCGAAAAAGATACCGAAAAAGGCAGAATTGTTGCAAAACCGAAAGCCAACCCCGATGTTAAAAAAGAGGTGTCCCCAAACAACGACGAAGCCAACAAAAGGCAAATACACAAACGCCCCGAAACCGAAAAAATGAGAAAACAAGACAGAGTAAAGGCAAAAAACAACAATAAATAGTGGTGAGTGATGGGAGGTGAGTGATGAGTGATGAGCGGTTTCGACCACGTTAATGATAAAAAAAGTTGCGGGTGAATCTCGCAACTTTTTTTGCTTTTGGCTGTTAGCTTTTAGCCATTAGCAAAACATAGCCAAAAGCCAAAAGCCAAGAGCCAAGAGCCAAGAGCCAAAAGCCAAGAGCCAAGAGCCAAGAGCCAAGAGCCAAAAGCCAAGAGCCAAGAGCCTCCGCTCAGCCAGCGAAGTGCTGCAACTCAAAACTCCTAACTCAAAACTCTCCCGAAACTTCGGGATAACCCGCAACACGCAACTCGCACCCCGCAACCCGAACCACGTAACACCAATCACAAAAAATTTTTTACCAAAAATTTTTTTTATCTCAAATTATATTTAACTTTGTAAACTACAATAAGTGTATTCAATTCAAAGCCATAATAAATGCGATATTAACATTAAAAATTTACAGATATGAAAAAAGATTTACTATTAACAATCCTTGTATGTATAGCAATAAGTGTTACTTCATACGGGCAGTCGGCATTTACATTTACTGCTACAAATTTAACTTACACCGAAAATTTTAACAGCATAGGAGCTAACGGTACAACTTTTCCTACAGGTTGGAAAGGATATGATAATGGTTTCATGGGCATCGGTAATGATGTAACAAATCTAGCAGTTACCAACGGTAACAATCCTCAAGGTTGCGTTTTCAACGTTGGCGCAACAAACGACCCTAACAGAGCCATAGGAACAAGAGCTTCTTCTTCTGGTACTTCTCAGGTTATTCCAATTTTTGGAGCTAAATTTACCAACAGCACAGATTCAAAAATTACACAAATAGATTTTACTGGTATTTGCGAACAATGGCGTACCGGAAGTAATAGCGTTGTTGAAAGAAACAAGTTTGCATACAGCTTTGATGCTACTAGTCTTATAAGTGGTACTTGGATTGAAGTGAGTGCTTTTGACCTTTATGAAATTCAAACAGCAAATACCAATACACATATAGACGGTAAAAATGCAGCAAACCGCAAAGAAATTAATGCAACTGTTAGTGGCATTGAATGGGGAAATGGCACAGATATGTGGATACGTTGGACTGACAACGTTGACGATGGTAGCAATGTACTACTCGCTATCGACGACCTTTCAATTACGGTTACTTTAGAACCTCAACCAACCATAAATATCACAACTCCTACTGATACGAGTTATTGGTATCCGGGTACCCTACGCACCATTTCTTGGGGGCATGAAAATTTCCCAGATCCGAATAATACCAAAGTTGACATTCACTACACCAGAGAAGCATCAAATACAGGTGGCACTTGGCATAGTGTAGCATCAAATATTCCTTTAACACAAGGTTCTGTTACATGGGCACCTTTTGAAGCACAATATGCAAGCAAAGACTGTAAAATCAGAATTACAACTACAACACCCGACCCGGTTGTAGCACTTAGCGAAACATTTAATTTAGTTGGTCGCTTCCCTAATTTATACAGACTTAGAAACGGTAACCCCGGCAATTACGCTCCGGGTGTCATCGGCTGTACATACAAAATTAGGGGTCAGGATGCACTTGTTTACAATGCTGTTGTTACTTTTAATCAGGATAATCAGAGATACTATGTACAAGACGCCCAAGATGGTATAACCGGTATAGTAATTGACGCAAACGGAAAGCTTGCAACCCCATACAACGAAGGTGACGGTCTTAGATATTTTATGGGGACCTACCTTGTTGAAGAAGGTATGCACAAACTTGTTCTGATACACGACCCTGGTACTTACTCTACAGGAAATGTAGTAAATCCTCAAGTTGTTACTATTCCCAACCTTAAAGCCGATTTTATTAACTACCAAGCCGAACTTATTAAGTTGGAAAATGTTAAGTTCCAAAGTACAGGAACATTCGCTGCAAATGTAGTATATACTGTTATTGACAAAAACGGCAATACAATCAACTTTAAAACAAACTTTGCTAATGCCGACTACATAGGCAAACCCATACCTACATACGATATGGATATGATTGTGTTGCCAAATACCACAACCGATGGCAACTTCGTTACCAGCAGAAGACTCGGCGACTTCATTAATTTTGCCGTAACCTCACCTATTGCAGGTGATAGCTGGGAACAAGGCTCAACCCAAAACATAACTTGGACAGCACCATCATTTGTTACCGGTAACGTTACAATTGAATATACAAAAAATGCTTCGGCTACATCTGTAGTTTGGGAGAATATAACTACAGTACCTGTTACAGACGGCTCTTTTACTTGGAATATTCCTCAATCGCAAACTCTCGGTACTAAATATAAAATAAGGTTAACAGCAGCTAGTGGTCAAGTAGCTACTAGCGAAATGTTCAGTATTACTAAGTATATGCCAAAAGTATTTATTTCGGAGTATATTGTAGGTTCAGGCGATAATGATAAAGCTATTGAAATATACAACGGTACAAATGCAGCTATCGATTTAAGTAAATTGGAAATCAGACTTTATATTGATGGCAGTACCACGGTATCTCACACTCTAAACGGTCTTACAGGCAACTTAGATGCAGGCAATGTTTATTCTATATGTAAAGAGGGTGCAGCTGCAAGTATTGCGAATTATTGCAATTTATCGACTAATAATGATGTTATGACTTTTAACGGCAACGATGCTATAGAAGTTGTTTACAACGGTACAATCTGCGATGTGTTTGGAGAAATTGGGGTAAACCCGGGTACGGGCTGGACTGTAGCCGGTACAGTTGATGCAACAGCAAACAAAACCTTATTACGCAAACTTAATGTAACTCAAGGTAATACCACAGCAAAGGGCTCTTTTACGGACAACGAATGGGTGGTTAAAAATCAAGATTATACAGCCAACTTTGGTGGTTTTGGTGCAGCTTTAACCCAAAATGCCGACTATACCTTGGCTGCAAGCTATGATGTAGACCCAACAAGTATTACAAAATTCAACCTCATACTTAATCATAATGCTGTAGATGTAAATAAAAACTTTGAAAACATTAACAATTTGGTAATTAAAAATGCCGAAAACACAACATTTACAATTCAGCCCAACATTAACTTAAAAATTGCAGGTAAGGTATTTAATAAGCTGACAGGTTCAACAGCCGCTGCCAAATTTAATATCAATAGCACAGAAGCCGGTACAGGTTCGCTTTTACACAACTTCCCAGCCGGCGGAAAAATACAAAGATATATTTCGGGAGATGTAAGCGGTGGTACTGCAGCAGACTGTTACCACGGTGTTAGTGTTCCTCTCAAACAATCTGAAAACCCGAAAAGTATTTTGTTTGAAGACTCGTACTTGTACGAATTTAAAGAATCTGAGAACATCTGGCACTGCTTGGGAACTTCCCCAAACAATGATCTAACTGTAAACAAAGGATATTTGATATATTATCCGGGAGCTTCTAAAACTTACGAATTTGAAGGTGCTTTTAATGAAGGCAGCTTTGAAATTCCTTATACATATACTTCTGCCGACAAGGGATATAACTTTATACCCAATCCATACCCATCGCATATTGATTTTTCGCTAATCCCTAAAGGTAATTTTGCAAACGGTTTTTGGATTTGGAGCGCCGATCAAAAGAAATATGGAGTACGTAGCGTTGGCGCCGCAGTTGGCACATTTGGTTTAACTTCTGATATTATATCCATAGGTCAAGCATTTTTTATTAAAGCCACAAATAACGGTACAATTACACTTAACAACAATTGTAGAACAAACGGCGTAGCTCCTTTCTATGGCACAGGTAATAACCCTAATATCTTGCGTGTATTTGCAGAAGGTAATCAGTTGAAAGATGAAATAGTATTTGTTTTCGATAACAAATGGAACGCCGGTATGGACGATGGTGATATGACTAAATTGTACGGCTCAGTAGAAGCACCGCAACTTAGCAGCATCAATGCCGATAACGAAAAACTAACAATTAACACCTTGCCTTTAAATAAATACGAAACAGTTGTGCCGCTTAGCTTTACGCTTAGTGTATCAACACAAGTTCAGTTTGTTGCCGACATTAGCAGCTTACAAAGTGATATTACTCCTTATTTAATTGACAAAAAAGCAAACAGAACCGTAAACTTACGCCAAAATCCGGCTTACGCATTCAACCATGAAGACACCGACAGCGACAACCGCTTTGAGCTAAAACTTGTAAATGCAGTTTACTCCAAACCTTACGATTTGGCAGACGAAAATGTAATCTACGTAAATAGCAATAACCAAATTGTTGTCAGCATACCAAGCATGCAAAACACTAAAGCTATGGTCAACGTTTACGATATGCAAGGCAAATTAATCAGCAGTAACACAGTGTTCCTAACCGACACCTATGTAACCCAAGCTCCGTTTATTCCGGGCATTTACGTGGTAAATGTGGTTAATTCAACACAAGTTGTCAATAAAAAGGTAGTAGTTACTAGATAGTTTCGAGTTTCGAGTTTCGAATACAATAACACGCAACACGTAACCCGAAACCCGCAACAGCCAATAGCCAACAGCTAACAGCTAATTAAAATTAAAAAAATAAAAAAACAACAGATATGAAAACACTAAAAACAATCTTACTAACAGCAATCTTAACCTTAGGGTTACAGTTTTACGTATCGGCTCAAAATCCTGGAGCACCACCACGACCGCCGCAAAATGCAGACAATCCGGGTTCTGGTCAAAGTGGTCCTGTAAAAGGCGGTGGAGCGCCTATAGGTAGTGGTATTGTAGTATTACTAACACTTGCCGGAGCCTACGGCGGATATAAATTGTACAAAAACTCCAAAAAAGACGAAGAAAACGTCGAATAGTTGTTGGAGTTTTGAGTTACAAGCGCCGGGTTCCTACATTTTCGGTCATTGCGATGACTGTGGTGAGTGATGAGTGTTGAGTGATGAGTGTTGAGTGATGAGTGATGAGTGATGGGTGATGAGTGGCAATTAACAAAGAACAATTGGTACAGTACATCGAGTTTCAACATTTTCGG
>JAQVEX010000072.1 GCA_028697555.1 Lentimicrobiaceae bacterium
CTTTTTCGGCGACAAAATACCGCAACAAATGGAGAGGTGGGTGAGTGGCTGAAACCAACAGTTTGCTAAACTGTCGTATGGGTAACTGTACCGAGGGTTCGAATCCCTCCCTCTCCGCAAGATTGTAACAAAAGTGTCCATTCGGGCACTTTTTTGTTTTTAATACTTTTCTAGCTCTTTCACTTTTTCGATTCTTACTAAAAACACTATACCTAACGTATTTCCAATATTACTACAAATATTTTCATTATTTATTTGAAAGCTAAACTTGCTTAATAGGTTAATAAATGTTAAAAATTAATGTGGGCTATTGACTTATTACGAAACTTTCGTAGTTTTGCGATGTTTTCGTAATAAATTGATTATTAACTATAAATTACATAAAAAAGCATATAAAATTATGGAAAAACTAACACATCAAGAAGAAGAACTTATGCTGATAATCTGGCAAAAGGAGCCCGGATTTATCAAAGATTTTATTGAAGAAATGGATAAACCTCATCCACCCTACACGACGGTAGCTTCTGTGGTAAAAAATCTGAAGCGTAAAGGTTATGTTAAGGGGAAACGTTTTGGAAACACTTATCAATATTCGGCAGTTGTGCGTGAAGAAGATTACAAAAAGAAGTTTATGTCTAATGTGGTAAAGAATTATTTTGAAAATTCGTACAAAGAATTGGTCAACTTTTTTGTTGAGGAAAATAAAATCTCTGCTGAGGAACTTCTGGAAATTATTAATCTTATAGAAAAGAAGTAGATATAAGCGGAAAGTTCTAAACCTAAAAATTCAAACACCAACAACCATGGTAACTTACATTATAAAAGTCAATTTATCGCTCATACTTTTTTACTTGTGCTACAAGTTGTTGTTTCAGCGAGATACATTTTGGATGCTGCGACGATTCTATCTGTTAGCAAGTATTTTATTCTCATTTATTTACCCGCTTATTTCGGTAGAAGGGTGGATAAAAAAGCAAGAGCCGATTATGACCGCTATTGCATCTATTCAGTTAGATGAATTTGTAATTACAGCCAATCAGACGGAGAAACTGACCTTTTTTACACTTGAAAACGTACTTTGGACAGTTTTTGGTTTGGTAGTTTTGCTGTTATTAATACGTTTTTTCATTCAGCTGTTTTCTATTTTCAAACGAAGAATACAAGGCGAAAAAATCTTATTACAAAATGTTCCTGTTATTCGCTTAATGGAAAAAATTATGCCTTTTTCCTTTTTTCGTTGGATTTTTATAAATCCGCTTTTACATACCCAAACAGAAACTGCCGAAATTTTAGAGCATGAACAAACACACGTTCGCCAATGGCATTCCATAGACGTAATTGTAGCACAAGTGCAGACCATTCTTTGCTGGTTTAATCCTGCAGCATGGCTTTTGGAACGTGAAATTCGGTTTAATTTGGAATTTTTAGCCGACAATCAAGTTATAAAATCGGGTTTTGAACCCAAAAAATATCAATACCATTTATTACGCCTTACTTATGAACCTGCAGATAGTAAGTTGGGCAACGAATTCAGTGTTTTACCAATTAAAAAAAGAATCAAAATGATGAATACAAGAAAAACCAAAAAGATGGGATTATTAAAGTATGCTTTGATTATCCCAATTGCAATTGTAATGCTTGTAGTGAGCAACATGCAAGAGATGATTGCCGCAACCAAGACGTTTGTAGCAAATGTTGTTACTCAGGAAGATAATCCTGTGATAAGTTCTAACGTGGCGACTATAAATTTAGATACCGAACTAAACTCAGATGCAAAAATTGAGCATCAGAGTAGTGAAAGAGCTAAATTGACAGAGCCGGAAATTGTAAATAATGACAATATTATTAAAGCTCAAGGAATTGAAGAAGAACCACCTACGTTTCCCGGAGGAGTTTCTAAGCTGTACAAGTGGTTAAGCGAAAATATTATTTATCCCAAAGAAGCTCAAGAAAAAGGAATTCAAGGTAATGTATATGTCAAGTTTGTGGTAACAGAAAAAGGAAAAATTACCCAAACTAAAATATTGCGTGGAGTTGATCCGATTTTAGACGCCGAAGCTATCCGTGTAGTCAGTGCTATGCCTTACTGGGTACCTGGCAAAAAAGACGGAAAAGTTGTAAGTATGAGCTACACACTTCCTATACAATTTAAACTTATGAATAATGAACCTGAAACCGCTACAACTAAAAAAGAATCTGATACGGATATTGCCAAATCGTCAGATAACGACATTCTCGTTTCAGTTGATACACCGCCTACTTTCCCCGGTGGTATAGAAGCGTTGTATCTTTGGTTGTCAAAGAATATGAAATATCCGGACATTTCGCAAGAAACAGGAACTTCGGGACATATTTATGTTAAGTTTATTATTGACGAAAACGGAAAAGTAACGAACCCTAAAATACTACGTTCGACATTTAAGGAAAATAATGATAAAGAAAAAAACAAAGAAACTACGTCGGAAGACATTGAAAAAGGTAAAAAAGCTTTGGAAGACGAAGCAATCAGAGTTGTTTCTGCCTTGCCTGACTTTGAACCCGGAAAACACAAAGGTAAAGTTGTAAAAGTGTATTACAATTTGCCTATTCAGTTCACATTACAATAATTTAACTACAACATTAATTTAAATAAAAAACGTCGGTATTTCCCGACGTTTTTTTGACACAGAAAATGCCTTTTCCTTGTTTGATAACATTACAACCTATTTATCTCACTTTGACCTGCACCTGTACCTTTATATTTGCTTTTTGCAGTATTAAAGCGATAGCGGACAGTAAGCTCAATTTCGCGAGAGTCGAAAATATTTATTTGATTTAGCTCCATTTGTGCATTATAAAGTAAGTTTCCTTCTTTATGTTGATAAAATATATCGTGAGCTTTTAGAGCTACATTCAGGCGTTCGTCGAAAAACGATTTAGTTACAGAAGCTCCCACAACCACGAAATTCTTAACTAAATGTATATTTTGTGCATCTCCATTACCAACATACTCTACATCGAGTGTAAATAGAATTTCTTTGGGTAATCGCAACGAGTTGTTTAAAGAAACAACAGGTATAGGTTTGTCTAGTTTAACCGATTTGCCCAAACTCGTAATAGTTACCCATTGTTTGATAAATCCTGCACTTAACTGTGGCGACCAAATACCTATTGTTGGGGAAACTGTAGCGAAAACTGTCAAACTCGGCATTTTTTCTAAATTTCGGTGAGAAAGTATAGACAATGCAGGGTTATTAGCATCTTGTTCAGTCTAATAGATTACGGCATCTCGCTCATTTTTGTACGACGCCATCAATTGTACATAACGCCACGAACCTACTAAAGTAACATCATGAATAATAGTCGGTTTCAGAAACGGATTCCCGGTTTGAAGTGTAAAGCGATTAGCATAAAATACACTACTACTCAGCTGTCTGTACGTTGGACGATAAGTTTTAGCCGTATAACTCAATTGTAATCCCACATTTTTTATTGTGGTAGCAAAAGATAAATTTGGAAACCAATGTGAATAGCGACGACTTTGCTCTTCATTAAGAATATCGTTTACATAATACTCCGAATTTGCATTCTCGTATCTTAAACCAACACCAAACTGTCCAATAGGTATTGCTCGTGAATATTCTGCAAAAAGAGCTATGTTTTGCTCCTTATTAGTTATTTTAGAAGATGGTACTATATTTTGAATATTCGTGTACTCATCTATTCTGTGAGTATTGGTATATTCACTTCCAAAAACCATTTGTCCGCCTGCCAACGGATGCGAGAAAACCAAGTTAGACGCCAACAGATTGTTATTTACTTCATTTTCGGAATCCACTTGGCGATTGTCAAATTCTTGACTTGTTTCGGCAACCGAAGATGTAGAGATTCCATCGGAATTATAATAGTCGGCATTGAAATCTATATTTAATTCTCCAAAAGTGCCATTGTAATAACTATTGACTCTGTGAGAGGGTTTAAGCTCAGAGGTTTTATCTTCTATACTATTCCACTCATCGTAAAACAAATCGTTGGCAAACACTTTGCTACTCATTTTTGAACACCACTTATTATTAGGCGATGCAGTGAGTGTATATTTTGCTCCTACATAATGTTTGGGTGAGATTTCGTAATTTATTCCTGCAATACCCATAAAATCATTATTGTATCCATCTATATAAAGCGTGATATCTTGTGTCCAAAGCGTATCTACGTATGTTTTTTGATGTATTTTACTGTCTTGTATCCACTCGTTATGCACGTATTTGAATGTACCGAACAAATCCCAACCTTTTTTTCGGTAGTTTACATTAAGTTGCTCAATCAAATCTGTGTTTTGCGACTGATGAGTGCTTGAGCGAACATCAAAACTGAAACCGTCGCCTGCTTTTGGTATTATATTTATGCGGATTACAGCTTTTACAGTAGCATCGTAGCGTGCACCGGGGTTGTTCACAATTTCCACATTGCGAATATCGGCAGAGCTAAGATTGTCAAGTTCCGATACATCTCGCATTTCTCTATTATTGATAAATATTTTCGCTTCGCCTTTTCCGAAAACCGAAAACACACCGTCATCACCTGTAAGCGAAGGAAGTCGTTTCAACACATCGTTGCCCGTTCCTGCCTTACTCAACACAGTGTTTTGAACTGTAGTAACCAATGCGTCGTTTTTCATCTCTATACGTGGCAAATTTGCTTTCACCACAACTTCGCTAAGCAGTTGGCTGTCGTCATTAAGTACAATAGTTTGCCCCGATATTGCCGAAACGGTCTGAGTTTCGTAACCGATAAAGGATATTTTCAAAAAAGCGTCCTTCGCTGCTTTGGTTGCAAGCGAAAATTCGCCATGTTCGTTGGTAATTGTTCCGGTAACAAGCGTGCTGTCGGGAAGTGAATAGAGAGCCACATTGGCAAATTCTATGGGTTGATTGTCTTTGTCGGTTACTTTTCCGGTAATGCTTTGGGCATAAATCGCAACGCTGAAAAATAGAGCGATAAAGGTAAAAAATGTTTTCTTCACTATATTTAAATGTTTAAATTTTCTGTATGACAATGTTTGTTGGTTTTGGTTACAAAAAATTGAATTTTTATTTGATGCAAAGATACATTTCTGATTTTATTTAAAACAAATATAAAATCGCACTTCGTATTGAGCGGTTTTTTGAAATATTGCTTGTTTTGTTGCGCGATTTGCGCATAAAAACAAACAGCGAATAATTTCTGCCAAAAATATTTTTCAAATAATACTAACAACTCATTTTCTGCACTAACAACTTAATCCACCTTAGTTATTAACAATCTGATTTTATCGAAAAGCTAACTGATTATAGCTAATTCTAACTAAAAAAATCCCTGAAAATGGGTATTTTAAAAGCGGTGTACTGTGTGTTACTTTGCAAAACAAATTTACAAATAAACACAACCATGAAAAAAATAATAATTATTTACGGTTCTGAAACCGGAAACACTCAAGCAGTGGCAGAAAAAATTAAACAAGAACTTAACAACTTTTCGCCAAAACTTATCGAAATTGAAAAAGCAACTGAAACCGATTTTACTGATGCCGATGTTTTACTTTTGGGCACTTCAACCTGGGGTATTGGCGATTTGCCAAGCGGCTGGGAAGGTTACTTATCAAAACTTGAGAGTATTAATCTTGCAGGTAAAAAAGTTGCTTTGTTCGGAACGGGAGATTCTTCAGGGTTCTCCGACTCATTCGTAAGTGCGATGCGACTTATATACGATGTAATTGACAAACAAGGAGCCGATATATTTGGTCAGATTTCAACCGACGATTATAATTTTGATGGTTCCGACTCCGTTATTGACGGTAAGTTTATAGGATTACCTATAGATGAAGACAACGAACCGGAAAAAACCGACCAGCGTATAAAAAATTGGATTGAGCTCATTAAACCTGTTATTGAATAAGTTTTTTGAAATGAAAGTCTTCAATCATTTACTATACGAATACGAAAAAGGCATTAGAGACCTTGTACTGCATACGTTCAGACCTTCAATTTTGGATTATATTATCGGTAAATTAGAAAATAGAAATATAAAATACCTTATAAGTAAAGTCAACGATAAGAAGTACAACATCTTTTTTGGGTCTGATGCTTGTGTGGAGATAGTAAGACATATTGGCAACAAACCATTGTACCAATACACTAATGAAGAAGATTTTATTTTAGGAATTATGCTTGGCTATAACCGTCACGACCAATGTGTTAGATATCTTAGAACAGCAAATTCAATAAAACAACTACATACATAATTAATTTGCCATATTATCATAATAGACTGTGATAGTACTTTTTTAAGTTTTAATAATTTTGTAAAAAAAAGCGACTATAAAAGTCGCTTTTTAATTTAATGCTTTCTTCGGTTATATTAGAATATTCTGTATCCTAATGATAGTCCAAAGCCTATATTTTTTGTGCTTTCATTAGGTTTAATTCCTTGTACTTTGGTAGTAATATCTGTTAAACCTAATTGTGCAACTAAAGCAGCCGATAGTTTGGAAGAAAATTCGTAACCTACCATAATGTTAGCACCAATATCTAAAGGTTTATAATAAATAGCAACAGGATCGCCTACCTTTACATCGTTTTTAAATTTAACATCCATGTTGCCTTGTTTGCCTCCTAATCCAAAAGCAAAGTAAGGACCAGCTCCAAGTAAAAGATCTCCTGAGCCTAAACCTCCTTTATATAAAAAGTACACAGGTATTTCAATATAGTTTAAAGAAGTTTTAGTAACAACTTCTTCACCTAATAAACCTTTCACTTTGCTGGTAGTACCTTTTGCAGAATACAATAATTCGGGACGTAGATAAAATTCGTCGGCAATTGCAAATTCAGCAAATACACCGGCATTAAAAGTAGGTTTTATTTTATTAGTTTCTATTTTATTGTTATCAATTTTTTCATTCATGTTTACCATGTTGAATGAACCCTTAACACCAACGTGAAGTTGAGCAAATAGGTTACTGCTTAAAAAAAGTGCAACTAAAAATGATGTTGTTAAAATTAGTTTTTTCATAAAAAAATTTTTTTAATTGTTAATTAATGTGTTTGTTGTTTTATTGTTTGTTAATTTGTTTTTCTACGCTCACATGATATTGTATAGTAAACGTATATTTCATTGTTAGATATTAAAACATCCTGTATCCTAATGATATTCCAAAGCCTATATTTTTAGTGCCGGACTTTTCTATTTCGTTTCCTTCTACTTTGGAAGTAATATCTGTTAAGCCAAATTGTGCAACTAAAGATGCCGAAAGTTTTGACGAAAATTCATAACCTAACATAATGTTAGCTCCTACATCAAAAGGTTTGAAACAATTACGTTTCCATGGTTGAGCAAGGTATTCACCCATAACTATATCATCTCCTATATCACCTACTTCAGCATCGTTTGTAAATTTAACATTTGCATCTCTGTTTCTTGTAACACTGCCTCCAGGAAAACTTGTGGTTGACTCACCTTTAACTTTGCCTCCTACACCATATGCAAAA
>JAQVEX010000073.1 GCA_028697555.1 Lentimicrobiaceae bacterium
GTAACGGCGGAATTATTTATCCTCCGCTCAACTATGGTAGAGATGCTTTAGTTGGAACTGCACTGTTTTTGAGCTTATTAGACGAAAAGAAAATTAAAATGAGCGAGCTTAAAAATAGCTACCCAAAATATTTTATGTCTAAGCTTAAAGTTGATTTAGGCAAAGATATAAAACCTAAAAGCATTATATCAAAGATAAAACAACAGTACAAAAAAGAAACTTTGAGCTTAATTGACGGTATAAAAATAGACTTTGAAAAGGAATGGGTACACATTCGCCCTTCAAATACGGAGCCCATATTGCGTATTTACACCGAAAGCACAACTCAAATAAAAGCCGACAAATTAGCTGAAAAGTTTAAGAAAGAAGTGCAGAGTATAATTAAGGCGATGTAGAGCTGGAATTTCTTATTGAATTAGCTTTTGGCTGTTGGCTTTTGGCTGTTAGCTGAGTTTAGCCTCTAAGTTTTGGAACGAGTTTCGGGACTTCGCTTATAGAGTTTGTCGCTTTAATTGCCGTGCCTTTAAAGACACGGCAATTGATAAAAGAACACTCCACTAAACTCCCAATTTTCGGTGTTTCGTTTTTTTTCGATGGCTGAGAACACTTATGTCGCTGAGTGCCGAAGGCTCAATGACCGAAAATGTCGCACTACTCAAAACTCAAAACTCGGAACCCGAAACTACCCCGCAACCCGCAACACCAACTCTCACCCTCCCTCATACTTCTGCCTCATAATAATACTTCTACCGAGCGTAACTTCGTCGGTGTAGTCTAATTCATCGCCGATTGGTATTCCTCTGGCAATTATACTGATTCTTATATCCGTTGATTTAAAACAGTTGTATATGTAGTGGTTGCTTATATCACCATCGACTGTGGAAGGCAAGGCTAAAATAATTTCTTCAATCTGCTGTTGCTTGACTCTATCAACCAAAGCACTTATATTCAAGTTGTCGGGACCAATACCATTAATGGGCGAAATAAGTCCTCCTAAAATATGATATTTGCCGGTAAACTGTCCTGTATTTTCAATGGCAAGCATGTCTCTAATATCTTCAACAACACAAATAATTGATGCATTTCGTTTAGAATCGCTGCAAAAAGCACATATATCGCTATCGCTTATATTGTGGCATTGCTTACAGTATTTTACCTCTTTTCTCAATCGAGCAACTGCATCGCCCAAAGAAACAGCTACTTCCTCAGGCTGATTTAATAAGTGCAAAGCTAATCTGAGTGCGGTTTTTTCGCCTATTCCGGGTAATTTCTTTAACTCTGTAACAGCCCTTTGCAATAACGTTGATGAATAAGTTTCGACCATAGATAATTTGTGGAATAAATTTTGTGCTTGTAATGAAAACAAACTTTACGACGACAAAAGTAATATTCTTTCAAAAATATGAAAAAAATTAACCTTTTACTTACTGCTTTTTTGAGTATTGCTGCTTGCAATATCGCGTTTTCGCAAAATATTATCGATAGTAACGGCAAAAAACAGGGACAGTGGGAAAAATACGACGAAAACAATATCCTTGTTTACAAAGGACAATTTAAAGACGATCAACCTGTGGGCGAATTTACATATTATTATCCCAACGGAAATATAAAAACAACCCTTTTACACAAAGATAATAACATTGCCGAAGCAAAAAACTACTTCGACAGCGGAATACTAATGGCAACCGGCGAATATAAAGACCAAAAAAAGCACGGCAAATGGGAGTACTATAATAAGTCCGGAAGTCTTATTAATGTTGACATTTTTGATAACGGTAAAAGGCAAGGTATTTGCAAACAATATTATCCTACCACAAGCACTATATTGGAAGAATGCAATTACACCAACGACCAAAAAGACGGCTTACTTAAACAATATTTTACAGACGGAAGTATAAAAACCGAAATTAATTTTAAAAACGGTATGTTTCATGGCAAAGCCGTATTTTATTACCCCAACAAGCAAATTATGATGGAAGGCGAATATTGTAACGACCTTAAAATCGGTAAATGGACAAATTATAACACCGACGGCAAAGTTCAGAGTTACATTATTTACGAAAACGGCAATGCTGTTGAAGAAAAATACTTCGACAAAGAGAAAGAAATAGAAATGAAAGGAAATCCTAAAGCTATTGATTATAAGGAGTGGTGAGTGGTGGGTGGTGAGTGGTGAGTGGTGAGTGGTGAGTGGTGGTAATTTTTAATTAGCAATGAGCAATTAATAATTAACTATACTTAGCCAATAGCTAACGGCTAACGGCTAACGGCTAACGGCTAACAGCCAACAGCTAATTGCTAATTGCCCCTTTAAGTTCTTCCAAACCATTAATAATCCTGAAACCCGAAGCATGTAATCTTTCGTAACTTTGATGTCCCTTAGAGAATAATATTGCATCTAAATTTAACGACTTGGCAATTTCGGCGTCGTGGAGTGTGTCGCCTATAAAAATTATATTGCTGCCCTCGCCTACTCTTTTTATAAAGTTTTCGACTATCTGCTGCTTGCTGTTTGCGTAATGGTCTTGTATTCCTAAAACTTCATCAAAATACTCGCTTATTCCGTAATCTTTAACCATTGCATTTAATGCTTGATTTTGCATAGCCGAAATTATTACTTGCCTATGATTATTATTTTTGAAAAACTCCAAAACTTCTACTACATGCTTGTGAAGCTCGCAACTATACGCTTCTTTATAATAACTCTCGATAAATTCATCGGCGACAGCAGCCCAGTCTTCCTTTTCAAAATCAAATCCGGCTATTTCGTAGTAATCTTTTACCGGAAATGTAAATATTCTGCGATATTCGTCAATCGTTAGCAAAGGCAAATTACGCTTTTGCAGCATTTTATTAATACACATTATACTTATTTCAATATCGTCGAGTAAAGTGCCGTTCCAGTCCCAAATTATTGTTGTATTTTGCATAATAAATGTTCTTCAATCCGTACAAAATTAAAAATTAGTAGTTATTTCTGTTGAAATAAGCATAAAACTTTCGCAAATGTTTTAATCAAATCGATAATAAAAATTGAAAAGTTTGTAATTATATTTTTCAATTATCAGTAACAAACTTTATCTTTGCAAAAAAAAGAGAAGACATGATACAACGAATTCAAACCTTATACTTAACATTAGCAACAATACTGCTATTGCTCATGTTTGCTTTTCCTATAGCCAATTTTTATTCCGAATTTGGCATTTGGGAATTTAATATGTTTGGTGTTAGCAGTAAGCTTCCGGGCGAAGAAGCAGTTTTTTCAAACCAAATTATTTTTACAATATTACCGATTTTAACAATAATAATTTTGGCGATATTATTATTAACCATTTTTAATTACAAAAAACGTATGTTGCAGATACGACTGATAAATCTGTCGGTGTTTTTAACATTAGTAATGTTGTGCGGAATATTTTTCTTATACGTTCCACTAATCGAAAAACAAACCTCTGCAACAGTCGATTATATGTCGTCGCCATCAATATTTTTCCCGATAATTGCAGTTGTTTTTATGCTTTTGGCATCAAGAAACATCAAAAAAGATGAAAAATTGGTGCGTTCTACCAATCGTTTAAGATAAAATCTGAATAATGAAAAGAATATTTTTTACATCGGTGCTACTGCTGTCTTTGCTTGTTTTTTGCGGACTCTCAAAAGCACAAGACATACCCAACCATAGCTTTGAATATTGGGAAGGCAACGAGCCCACTGATTGGGGCACATCGAACTACAGCCTTATGGGTTTTACGTGGGATGTTGTTAAGCAAGAGACCAACGATGCACAAGATGGAAATTCGTCGGCAAAGCTAACCGTTGTTAAGAAAACTATACCTTTCGTTGGCTCGTACAGCATACCCGGAGCAATTACTTTAGGCGAATTTTTTATAGATTTATTAGGACAACAAGTTAGTATTTCGGGTGGTGTTCCTTTTACAGGTATGCCAACAAAACTTACCGGATATCTTAAATATGAACCCGTTAATAACGATACTTGCTATATAGGTTGGGGCTTGAGTAAATTTAACGGAGTAAGCACCGACACTATCGCACTTGCTGCTATTGACACATTCGGATTGATAAATGAATGGACTTACTTTGAAGTTCCGGCTGATTACCAACAGCAAATAAATCCAGACACTATGAATATTATTATTTCGTGCTCAAATCCAATTGACGGCTTAGACCACACAGGAACCAAACTTTTGATTGATAATTTGGTATTTGAATACGGAGGCATTGGTATTGAAGGTGTTACTTTTAAAAACAATATTCAGATATATGCCCTACGCGATTCGAAACATCTGAAAATTGTGCCCGAGTTCAACAAGCTTACTAATACGAGAATAGACTTATATAATACCGGTGGACAAGTGCTTAAATCGTGGAATAAAGACCTTTTCTCAGAACCTATTGTGTTAGACTTGTCTGAATTTAAAACAGGAATCTACATTATTACATTTACAAACAACAAAGGCGTTTTTGAGAGCAGAAAGGTGATTGTGCATTAATGTTGAATTGATTGTGGCTTAATTAAAATAAGCATTAGCATTCAGAAATTACCGTTTCACAATATTGTTATATAAAAAATTATCCTGTGTAAATCACTATTACACAGGATAACAAGAATTATAAAATTAGTTTTTTATATGTTTTAGTCAGCAATTATAGCACTGACATCGTACTTATTTAACAATGCTCAAAGCTATTAAAAATATATAGAAGCACCATTTATTGTTCCTTGCATAAGACTAGGTGTACCATCTTCTTTGATTTTAACGTTTATACTAATATCATAGCTATAGCCTTCGCATTGGAATGTGCCTACAATTTTTACATAAGAAGTTGTTGGATCAAAAGTTACACAACCTGGCAATAAATCTAAATTCATAACAATGTTAATAGCAGGGTCGGCATCAATATAACATACTCTTCCATTAGACAATACAACCTTGTAGTGATTAATTGTTTCGGCTACATTTAATCTAATAATTCCACCTAAACAATTAAAAACATTATTATCATCATAATGGTATATACCTGTTCCTTCTACTTCAATCGAAATATATCCGTCTTCTCCATCAGTCTTTACAAAGGAGAAATTATAACTTATATTTGTATCGAAAGGAGCGATACTTTTTGTGTTTTTGGCATCTGCTACACCAATATTATAGCCATCCATAGCAGCACCGAATATAGCGGCTACTATCTCTCTTTTCTCTTGTTTATCCAAGTTTTCTTCTTTTTCTTTTTCCTTTTTACATGATAAAAATGTAGAAAATAGGGCAAGAACAATAATGGAAATTAAAATGTTTCTTTTCATGTCGTTTTTGTCAGAGTTTAAAGTGCTGACACCGCACCTTTATTATTTTGTGAATAAATTAAGTTAAATTATGATAAATTTATTGAAATACGTTGCAAAATTTGTACCATTTTAACGATATAACATTTTAAATTTTCAATATCTTATAATTTTCTTTTTATTATTGCTTCACAACTTTACAGTATCCTATAATATTATTGCCCGAAAAAACTTGAACATTATAAACTCCGTTTTGCAAGTGGCTTATATTTATTATTACCTTGCCATTTGAATTTTGAGATAGGACTTCTTTTCCTGACATGTCGTATAGTTTCACATTTATTTCTCCTTCTGCATCTACAACAAAGCTATTATTTGTTGGGTTTGGGTAAATTGAAACATTTGGCAACTCTATACGCTCTTTTTCGAGCTTTTTATAATACTTGTAAGTAGATGTAACCCTAAAACAATTATGAAATATCAACTCACTTTTCATGTTGTTGTAAAACATTTTTAAATGACCATCTGATAATTGCCAACTTTCATTTTCCCACATATTGTGCTCAGTCAGTGTACAATTATTGTTTTCGTCGTAGGTATTATTAATATTATTAATATTTACCCATGCACCTTGCCATGTTTGAAATATTTCTGTTAGTTTGTTATTATTTACATCGTAGGTATTGGTTAGTTTATTTTTATTTACCCAGGCATTATTTCGCCATAACTGTTGTAATTCCGTCAGCATGTTATTGTTTGCATCGAAAGAATAAGCATATTTAGTAATGTTTAACCAACCGTTACGTTGCCAATCTTGATGCAATTCTGTTAGCGTATTATTATTTGAATCGTAAGTATATGTGTATTTGTGAATGTTCTTCCAATATTTATCCCAATTTAAATCTTGCCATATTTGCCATAGTTCCGTTAGCACGTTATTGTTTGTGTCGTAGGTGTACGAAACATAATACTTATTTGTCATTACATCATTTTGCCATTCTCGCCAAAATTCCGTAAGCAAGTTATTGTTTTCATCGAAAGTATATGTAATTTGGCTGTGATACGCCCAAGCATTATCTTTCCACGTTTGCAGCTGTTTAGTAAGCAAATTACTGTCTGGATAGCTAATATAATTATATTTCTCACAATTTAACCATTCATTATTTCTCCAATTTTGATACAGGATGGTTGTCAATTTGCCAAAGGCATCGTAAGTATAAGTTAATAGTTCGATATTTGCCCAAGCAGCATTTTCCCATCTTTGCCATAAGTTAGTTAGGATTTTATTATTTTCATTATAGGTATAAGTATATTTGTGAATATTTCTCCACTCATTGTTTTCTAATGTCTGGCAGAGGTTCGTCAGCATATAGCCATATTGATTGTAAGTATTTACTTCTCTGAACAGAATATATTGAGGTGCATAGGTATTTGCATAAATGTATATTGTATCAGGCTCCCACCAATCGATATAGGATTTGGGCATATTTACCACAGGTAATTTATCGTCAAATGATTGGGGACGTTCAATATTTCTAATCTGCTTTTTGGGCTTATTAAATTCCGAATTGTTTTGCGCAACAACGCTCAATCCGTAAAGTGAGCAAACCAAGAATAACATTACACTAGTTATTCTTGTGATTTTTGTTTTAATGATTCTTGTGTTTTTCATAGTTTCGTTTTTTAAGTTTAAAAATTTATTTGTTGGTTATTAATACAACTTCATTGTTTTTCAATCAACAAAACCAGCAATTATAAGTTTTATTGCTACTTATAACTAGTTTATAATCATAAAAATCAAACTCGCTCATTCAATCTATCGCCAAATAAATGCTTTAGGTTCTCACCTTATACATTAATCTATTGTACAATGGACAAAAAAGTCCATTTATTACTGCTTCTTCTTTTTGATTTCTTTTGAATTAGGTAATTTACCCTCTTCTATTATAATATCCGAAATAGACGTCATGCCTGATTGGTTAATAGCTTCTCTGGCACCCTTTGGGAGATAAAAATCTAACTTTTCCCAAGCTGTTCCTTCTATGCCTTTTAAGATGACTCCATCTTCTGTCTCTGAAATTGTAAATAAATAGTCTGCAAGTTCGGGGTCTTTTTTATCCGACACTTCTCCTAATTTCGTCATTCCATATTCGTCAATTGCCTGTGGTTCGTTGTTGTTAAGGGTAAAACTC
>JAQVEX010000074.1 GCA_028697555.1 Lentimicrobiaceae bacterium
CTGAGTTAGTGAGTTGGGGTTGGACTATGATAGGTAGCAATGGTGAAGTTGCCTACATGGAAGGAAGAACACCGCAATACAATTTCGGAGCTCCGGGTAGCTACAAGGTTAATTTAACAGTAGCCGATACCAACGGATGTACAGGTAACATAAGCAAATACGTAACAGTTTACGGTTCGCCTATAAGTGCATTTAGATGGAACAAAAACGTTGACGACGTGCAAGGTAAGTTGCAGATGATAAACGGAACCATAGGCGCTCAGAACTACTACTGGGACTTTGGAAACGGAACATTCTCGCAAGAAAAAGAACCTATTATCACATACAACTACAGTGGCGATTACACCATTACGCTTGTTTCTATTAATGAGTATGGTTGCGTGGACACAGCACGTGCCGAGTACAGACTGATGTTCAAAGGCTTGTACATACCAAATGCTTTTGTTCCTGATGGCACAAACAACGAGCTAAGAACATGGAAGCCCGTAGGAATGAACCTTGCAACATACAGAGCCGAAGTTTACAACCAGCACGGCAACCTGATTTGGAGTAGCAACAAACTTACAGATAGAGGTGAGCCTGCCGAAGGTTGGGACGGAAAATACAAAGACAAGCCATGTCCTCAAGATGTGTACGTATATAGAGTTTATGCCACATTCAGAGATGGAGCCGTGTGGAGAAACAACGACGTTGGTGAAAGAAAAGGATTGGACAACTCTAATAGTGGTACTATCACGATAGTTAGGTAAGACATTTTAACGCATGCAATAATTAAAGTACATGAAGAACATAAAATTTTATACTGACTATTTCAAAGTTGACACAAACATTATAAATAAAGTTATTTTTGGGGCTTTAAGCAAAGGTGGAGATTTCTGCGATCTTTATTTTCAGTATTCTGAGTCTAACAGCTTAGCTCTAGAAGATGGTGTCGTAAATAAAACGTTCGCTGAGATTGATATAGGAGTAGGTATTCGAGTTTTAAAAGGCGAACAAACTGGTTTTTCATACACCGAAGTGTTAACTCTCGAATCGATGGTTAAAGCTGCACGTATGGCGGCATCTATTGCATCTACGAGCAAAAACATAAAGCCAATAAAATTTAAAGAAATGTCTCTCACAAAGTATTATTCGGATAAAATAGGCATATCAGGCGTTTCAAAAAAGGTAAAACTTCTGCGTGAGCTCAACGATAAGATTTTTAGCATAGATAAGCGCGTTGTTAAGTCAAGTTCAAGCATTTCCGATAGTTCTACCGTTATATTGTATGCAAATTCCGAAGGTGTTATCGTTGGAGATATTCGTCCAATGGCAAGACTAATGTCGAATGTAATAGCCGAAGGTGGTAATAAAAGAGAGCAAAACCGTTTCGACTTGTCGGGAAGATACGGGATAGATTATTTTTCAGAAGAAAAATTAGATTACATCGCAACTAACGCTGTAAATAACACTATCGAGTTATTTGATGCACAAACAATAAAAGGTGGGACAATGGAAGTTGTTTTGGCGGCAGGTAGTTCAGGGATATTGTTGCATGAGGCAATAGGTCACGGTTTAGAGGCTGACTTCAATCAAAAAGGAAGTTCAATTTTTGCAAATAAAATAGGACATAAAGTCGCAAAAGAATTTGTCAGCATTGTCGATGACGGCACAAATAATATGTCTAGAGGAGCAATAAACATCGACGATGAGGGGAAGTTATCTCAAAAAACATTTTTAGTCAGAAATGGTATTTTGGAAAGTTACCTTCACGACAGGCAGACTGCGAAATTCTATAAAGTAAAACCCACAGGCAACGGCAGGCGAGAGTCGTTTAGGCACTTGCCTTTGCCAAGAATGAGAAACACATATATGCTACCTGGACAAAGTACGCCGGAAGATTTAATAAAAAGCGTAAAAAAAGGAATATTAGTCGAAACTTTTACCAATGGTCAAGTGCTTATTGGCGGCGGAGACTTCACTTTTTATGTTAAATCTGGTTATTATATAGAAAATGGCGAAAAGAAACATCCGATAAAGGATGTAAACATAATAGGTAACGGACCGCAAGTTTTGAGCGATATAGTTATGGTTGCAAACGACCTTAAAATGACCGAAGGCGGATGGACTTGCGGCAAAGACGGACAAAGCGTCCCTGTTTCTATGGGACTGCCAACTACAAAGATTTCAAAACTTGTTGTAGGTGGCAATTAGTAATTTAAAATATTGATGTAACGTATGAATAAAAAAGAAATAGCCATAAAAATAAAAGATTTTGCAATTAACAACGGAGCTACCGACTGCTCGGTTAATATTGTGAGCGAATTTGAAACCGAAGTTAAATTTCAGAACAAACTCCTTGAAAGCATAAAACAGGCTGATAGTCAAACGGTTAATGTTGGAATGTATATAGGTAATAAATTTGCCAATTACGTAACTCACGATTTAGACGAAAAAAGTTTGCAAAAATTCATTCTCAATGCAATAAAAAACACCAAATTGCTTGTCAAAGATAAATATCGTAAACTTCCACCTTTGGAGCTGACTGCATCCGCCGAAGATATTTCCAAAGATCTTTGCATATTTGACAAAAACTTTGACAATCTAAATATTGAACAACAAAAGAATTTAGCAGAAAGCATTTGTGTGGCGGCACACGATTTTTCCGACAAGGTAATTGCTTCAGAATCAGAAGTTTTTACTTCTAAAATCAATCAATATGTTGTGATGAGCAACGGTTTTGAAGCTGAAAATCGAGAAACCATTTTTGGAGCCGTGGCATCGGTGGCAGTTAACGGAGACAACGAAACGCGTCCCGAAGGCAGCGATTGGGCTTTTGTTAGATGTTTTGCCGATATGCCTTACATTAAAAACATTGGAACAACAGCAACAACAAGAGCTTTGGATAAAATTGGGCAAACAAATATCGTTTCAAGAAAATATAAAATGATAGTGCAAAACAAGCGTGCCAGCAGACTTATCAGCGTGCTTGTCGATGCAATGTCGGGCGGAGCCATACAACAAAAGTCTTCGTTTTTGTTAGATAAGTTAAACGAAAAAGTTTCATCTTCAAAATTAACACTGATCGACGACCCTTTTGTTGAAAAAGCTATTGGCTCCCGAACCTTTGATAGCGAAGGCTTAAAATGTAAAAGACGAATTATGATTGACGAAGGAGTGCTTAAAAATTATTTTATAAGCTATTACTATTCGCAAAAACTAGGAATGAAGCCAACCAATGGAAGACCGTCTAATTTGATTGTCAAATTGGGACGAAAATCGTATCAGGGATTGATTAACGAAATGAAGTCGGGTGTAATTATTACCGACTTTGTCGGAGGCAATGCAAACACCACTACAGGCGATTTTTCCTTCGGAGTTTCGGGATTATTGGTCAAGGATTCTAAAATTACAAAACCGATTAGCGAAATGAATATTTCGGGAAATATTTTACATTTGTGGCAGAATTTGGTTGAAGTCGGGAACGACGAATATTTGTTTTCTAACATCAGAACACCGTCGCTACTGTTTGAAGATGTCGATTTCAGCGGATTGTAACCTATAAATGTATTGAGAAAATTTTCTCACTTTCAGAAAAAATGTATATTCGCAGAAATAATTTTATAAAATGAAACAAAGGGGAAAGAATAGGTTAAGAATTTCGTACATATCAAGTGTGATAAGTATTGCAACGGTGCTTTATATGATAAGCATCACAGGCATCTTGATTTTGTACGGAAACAAACTTTCTCATATCATAAAAGAAAATATTACAGTTAGCATATATCTGAAAAACAACGCATCCGACGAAGATGTAGCTAAACTGAAAAACACTTTAACCCAAAGAGTTTACATAAAAGATTTAAAATACATCAGCAAGGAACAGGCTGCTACTGAGCTATCGAGTGAACTTGGCGAAGACTTTGTCGAGTTCTTGGGCTACAATCCCTTGCCGTCATCAATTGATATAAATTTAAAATCGAATTATGCCAATAGTGACAGTTTAGTGAAAATTCAATCGCAACTGATGCAGTATTCGATAGTTGACGATGTGGTCTACCAAAAAATATTGTTAGACGAGGTAAATTCAAATCTCAAAAAAATCAGTTTGATTATTTTGTCTTTCAGTGCAGTACTCCTTATAATATCTATAATATTAATCAGCAACACCATAAAATTAAGTATATATTCAAAACGCTTCTTAATTCGCAGCATGCAATTAGTAGGAGCTACCGAAAATTTTGTTCGCAAGCCTTTCTTAAAGCAAGGCATTTGGCAAGGGATTATTGCATCCATTATCGCTATAGCTTTTGTTTTAATAACATTTTGGTTTATCGATAAAAAATTAGGCAATATTTACGAATTAGTTAAAATTGCTGAAATATTATTTTTTGGAATAATGGTCTTTTTGTTCGGATTTATTATTTCAATGTTGGCAACTTGGAAGTCGGTAAACAAGTTCTTGCGAATGAGAGTAGATAAATTGTATTCAAATTAAATAAATATAAAATGGCAAAGCGCACAAAAGAAAAAGAAAAGGAAAAACAAGCCCCAACAGTAGAGCAAAATCCTGATAACAAGGATTTTAGAGAAGAATTTGCTTTCGGAAAAGTTAATTATTATATTTTGCTAATAGGTTTGGCAATTACAATACTTGGCTTTATTTTGATGATAGGCGGTGGCTCCAAAGACCCAGACGTTTTCAACTACGATATGTTTGGTTTTAGGAGAATGACACTTGCTCCGATATTAGTATTATTGGGTTTTGCAGCTCAATTTTTTGCAATATTTAAGAAAAGCTAGTATTAATGAGTATTTTTCAGTCTATTATTATCGCCATAGTTGAAGGTTTGACGGAGTTTTTGCCCGTATCTTCAACCGGACACATGATTATTACCGAACATCTGCTCGGAGTCGATATCGACGATTTTACCAAAGCCTTTACAGTAAACATTCAGTTTGGAGCAATTTTGTCGGTAGTTGTACTATATTGGAAACGTTTTTTTAAAAGTTTAAATTTTTACTACAAACTGTTTGTGGCAGTTGTGCCCGCCCTCGTTTTGGGGTATCTTTTTGGAAATCTTATCGATGCTTTGTTAGAAAATGTTTTGGTTGTTGCAATTATGTTATTGGTAGGAGGTGTAGTACTTTTGTTTGTCGATAAATGGTTCCATTATACCGACGAAACTAGAGAGCCCACTTACAAAAATGCATTTATAATCGGGCTTTATCAGTGTATTGCAATGATACCGGGCGTTTCGAGGTCGGCGGCAAGTATAGTAGGTGGTATGCAGCAAAAACTAACCCGAACCAAAGCTGCCGAATTTTCGTTTTTTCTTGCAGTACCGACTATGGCTGCGGCTTCGGGATATAAGCTCTTAAGCACTTACCATGTTTTCAACGCTCAAAACATTCCAATTTTGATTTTGGGAAATGTTGTAGCTTTTATTGTTGCTATGCTTGCCATCAAGTTTTTTATAGCTTTTTTGCAGAAAAGAGGCTTCAAGCTTTTCGGGTATTATCGGATAATTGTAGGACTTGTAATTATAGTTCTACTCATTGCAGGTGTCGATTTAAAAATTGTATAATTAAATTTTTCAAATGTTTTATAATCCGGACGAAGGGAATATTATGCTTGTCGATAAACCTTACGGTTTTACCAGCTTTGACGTAGTCGGATTTTTAAGAAAACAATTGAGAATAAGCACAGGACTAAAAAAAATAAAAATCGGTCATGCCGGCACTCTCGACCCTTTAGCTACAGGACTGCTAATTGTTTGCGTCGGAAAAATGACAAAGCAAGCGCAAGTGTTTCAAGACTTGGATAAAGAATACACAGGCATTATCACACTTGGAGCAACAACACCTTCCTTCGATTTGGAAACCGAAATCGATAAAACCTATCCGTACGAGCATATAACTCCCGAACAAATTGATAATGTTGCAAAATCGTTTATCGGAACCATAAAACAAACACCACCTATATATTCGGCAGTCAAAGTAGATGGAGTCAGGGCGTACAAATTTGCCCGGAATAAGGAGGAGGTCGATATAAAATACAGGGAAGTTAATATCTCAGCTTTTGATATAACTGAGGTAAATCTGCCCGATGTACACTTCAGAATCAGCTGTTCAAAAGGGACATATATAAGAAGTATAGCCAATGATTTTGGCACAAAACTTGTTTCAGGAGGGTATGTTAAATCTCTTAGAAGAACCAAAATAGGAAACTATGATGTTAAGGATGCTAAAACCATTGAGGAATACGCAAAACTCATCAATCCTGATTGGTCAGGCTCTATTAGATTTAAAAGCAAGTTTATTAGTAAAAAAAATAATTAATCTTTAAATTTATTAATCTATGAAACAAATCACATTAACCTTAATGTTAGCAACTATATTGATAATATCAGGTTGCAACACTACAAGAACACAACGCGGAGCTATGATTGGAGCCGGAACAGGAGCCGCTGTAGGTGCAGTTATCGGAAGTGCATCAGGTAATACCGGAGTTGGTGCAGCAGTTGGAACTGTTGTTGGCGGAACTGCAGGTGCCATTATCGGAAAACAAATGGATAAGCAAGCTGCCGAAATAGAAAGACAAGTTCCTAATGCGGAAGTTATTCACAATGAGGGAGAACACTCAATTACAGTTAATTTTAGCTCGGCTGTGTTATTCCAAACTGCTAAGTACAATCTTAGCTCAACCGCTAAATCAACTATCAACGATTTAGCAACAATTCTAAAAACCTATCCCGATACAGACCTTGTTATTGAAGGACACACTGACAGCGTAGGTTCCGACGAATCCAACCAAACACTTTCGGAAAACAGAGCTAAATCTGTTTCAGAATATCTTAAAAGTTTAGGCGTTTCCGGAAAACGTATAACTACCATTGGTTACGGCGAATCGCAACCAATAGCTGATAACGCCACTGCTGAAGGTCGTGAACAAAATCGTAGAGTAACTTTTAAAATTACTCCAAACGAAAAAATGATTCAAGACGCAGAAAGACAATCAAATTAATGATCAACAAGGAGTATTTAAGTTAACATTAAAAAATATATTTTATGAAAAAACTAATTTTAGCAACATCTTTGTTAGTTGCGCTTTTTCTAAGTAGCAACTTGTTAGCTCAAGTTCACGTTGGTGTTAAGGGTTCATTTAACATGATGAACATGAATGTCAAACTGAACGATAACAAAGTAGACGAATTTAAAATTAAACCCGCTTTTAATGCCGGTTTGTTTGCCGAATTCGCAATTGCCGATGAATTTTATTTACGTCCCGAGTTATTGTTTTCTTCAAAAGGAGCTGCCTATAAAAAAACAGAAGAATTTCTTCTTATAGATGAGAAAAGAGAAATTGATAGTAAAACAACTTTAAACTACATTGAACTTCCTATTTACTTCTTGTATAAAGGACGTTTAAGTTCAGGAAATG
>JAQVEX010000075.1 GCA_028697555.1 Lentimicrobiaceae bacterium
ATAATTAAAGAGGAAGGCTATATGACATCAACCATTCCACAGGATATTGAAGGTAGAGTTAAGGTAGACATTCACCAACAGGAACACAAAGACTGGGAAGCCATTAAGACTTCTATACATATCGGAGCCCTGGTTGACGGCGTACAAGTTAGTTTCCCAATTCCAAGTTCATACATTTGCGAAGCAGACGATTTTGCTATCCGCACTTACGATGCTTACTATACCTTGAATGAAATTACCTTCAACCTTACTGCTGAGGTAGCTCACGAAGCTGATCAGGTAATTATCACTATTAAGGATTTTCCATCAAGTGTTACCAGCAATCAATTGCTAGAAAGTGAAGACGGACTTACCGTTGAGGTGTGGACATATCCACGTCAGCCTTTAGCATCGGAAGATCCAACCGCTTATCGTCAGTTAATATTCAACATGCTTAAACAAGCTAAGGTAAAAGTAGGTGTCGATCAGCCTAATTATTCTCCAAATATGAACACTCCTGCAAGAAACGGCGAGATGTACACTCAAGTGTCTTCCGCATACTTTTAGGATTTTGTAAGATGAAAATCTGTGCTTACAAATAACTATGTAAGCATATTAATATAAAAAAAAGAGTTCGGTATTTTGCCGAACTCTTTTTTTATATTCTGACAGCACTTAAATTTGCTTTATATTTAATAAGGTATAAATTCTTAGTTATGCTCAAATCTTGGTTAATGTTAAGAACTTGTTCCCAAAATCGAACTGTTAACCATTTCGCATGCAAACTATACTTGTATCCGGAGATGTTTTCTTTTTAATAATTTTAAATATATATTGATAGTTTATAATTAAAAAGTCCCAAAGTGAGAAAATGTGAAAACTAACACAAAAAGTTAAAAAATGTTAATTGTAAATTTAATAGATATTTGAAGAGAGCTGTTAATCCATTGCAATACAAGATGCTAAGTCAAAACATGTAGGGCTATTTTCGATTAAAATTAATATAAGCTGTGAAATCCTTAAAATATAATTTAAAATATCTTTAATATAAGAAATAAATATTTAATTTTGCAAAGCAAACTAAAAAAGTTCTTTTAAAAAGCTTGCCAAAGTTTACTAAATATTTTATTTAGTGTATTAACAAGTGGAATACTAAATATATTATTTGGAGACTCATTTTGCAGGTGTTAGTAGCCAATAGCTTAATTCCATCTGCTATATTCTTCAGTTTTATCGAATAGTAACATTTGTTTTAACAAAAAACATTTGCAAGTTATAAATAAATGAAATCTTTAAAGGTTGAAATCACATATTATTAATAAATATAAATATAAAAGAAAATGAAAATTCAAAAGTTGATGCTAAGTTTAATGGTACTTTTAGTACTTGTTGGATGTAGTAAAAAAGATGATGATGCATCTCAAAGCAAGGCAAGCGGACCAACTACTGAAGTTTATGTTGCCGGCAACAAGGTAACAAAATACACTGATGTTCTAACATCTCATGCAGGCGGAGGCGCACTAACCCACGACAATGCTTATTTCTTTATCAGAATAGACGGTCGCATTCCCGGACTGACAGGAGTCCAAAATTCATCCAGTTACTACCCGTCAACACCTGGAGGTGCAACATTGTGTAGTGCTCTTAACAATGGCTCCGTATTGAGGGATTTCCCTTATGGCAACTTAGGTGGATATATGGGAATGACAGAATACGTGTACGACCCCACCGGACAAGCAACCGATCAGGCTTTAGTTAACGTTCCTACCTTGGATAATCTGTTGCAAGCTCATCAGGGTGCAGGCGCGCCATTGTCTCAATACTTCACTGGAGTTGATATGAGCAAAGTAAAAATTATTTGGTACGTAGCAAAGAATCGTCCTAATGACTGGGATCCATACTTAGGTGCGATGGGCAGATGGAATGTTGACGGTGTGTTGACTATGGACACAGTTATGGATGTTCGCCACATTCCAGGCATGGCGATTGATGAGGATAAATATATGACGTCAACCATTCCGAATGATATAGAGGGTACAGTTAAGGTTGACATTCACCAGCAAGAGCATAAGGACTGGGAAGCCATCAAGACGACTATACATATTGGAGCCTTGGTTGATGGTGTACAGGTAAGTTTCCCCATTCCAAGTTCGTACATTTGCGAAGCAGACGATTTTGCTATCCGTACCTACGATGCTTACTATACCTTGAATGAAATAACCTTCAATCTTACTGCTGAGGTAGCTCACGAAGCTGATCAGGTAATTATCACTATTAAGGATTTCCCGTCAAGTGTTATCAGCAATCAGTTGTTAGAGAATGCCGACGGACTTACCGTAGAGGTGTGGACATATCCACGTCAGCCATTGGCATCGGAAGACCCAACTGCATATCGTCAGTTAATATTCAACATGCTTAAACAAGCAAAGGTAAAGGTAGGTCTCGACCAACCAAATTATTCTCCAAATATGAATACTCCTGCAAGAAACGGCGAGATGTACACCCAGGTGTCTTCCGCATTCTTTTAGGATTGTGTAAGATGAAAATCTGTGCTTACAAATAACTAGGTAAGCATATTAGGATAAAAAAAGAGTTCGGTATTATACCGAACTCTTTTTTTATATTTTAACAATACTTTAGATTGCTTTATATAATAAGGTATAACTTCTCGATTATGCTTTTTTTTGTGTTACGGTTTGTCCCGAAATTTCGAGATGGTGCTGGTGAGTATTGAGTTCTGTCCTTAAAATTCGGGATCAATTCTTGACTCAAAACTTCTGACTCGTAACTCAAAACTCCCGACTTTAAAGGCACGGCAAATAAAGCTAATAGCATGGATTTAAACAAAAAAAGCACCTAAAAAGGCGCTTTTTTAACTATAAAGCGGAGAGACAGGGATTCGAACCCTGGGACCCCGTGAGGAGTCAACGGTTTTCGAGACCGCCCCATTCAACCGCTCTGGCATCTCTCCATGTTTTGAACATTGGGTTTGCAAATGTAATCAGATTTTGATATAAATTGCAATTTTCAGAATAGTTTTTTTACTGTGTAAAAACAAATTCTATAATATTAGCTCCCATTTGCAAGGCTTTGAGCCTTGTTTGTGGCGAATCGTTATGAACGCCTTCATCTTACCAGCCAGCACCTAAATCGCACTCGTAGTCGTAAAAACAAATGAGTCTTCCTTCGTAAAACAGTCCGAAACCTTGTGGCATTTTGTTGTCGTGTTCATGAATTTTAGGCAATCCTTTTGGAAATGAAAAAGTTTGATGATAAATAGGATGAGAGAAGGGTAATTCAACGAAATCAAGTTCAGGAAAAATTTCTTTCATCTGAATTCTAATATATTTATCCAAACCGTAATTATCGGAGATGTGGAGAAAACCACCCGACAATAAATATTTTCTTAGGTTTTCCTGTTCATTTGGCGAAAAAATAATGTTTCCGTGTCCTGTAATATGAATGTACGGATAATTAAAGAGGTCAGCGTCAGATGCTTCAACTGTAGCGTAATCATGGACTATATTTGTGTGCAAATTCATATTGCAAAATATAGCAAGATTTTTAAGAGATGTAGGATTTGCATACCAATCGCCACCGCCGCTATATTTTAATAGTGCAAGTTGTATGTTCTGTCCGTACATAAAATATGACGACAACATTAATATACTTGCAACAAGCGTAATTTTTAATTTCTTTTTTAGCATCGTAGTCTAATAGTTTATTTATGATTAATAATGTTAAAAGCAGAAGTAGCGTACAAAGCTGCAGTTTCGGTGCGCAAACGTGCATCGCCCAAACTCACTAATTTATAACCGTATTGTTTGGCATATTTTATTTCATCGGGACTAAAATCACCTTCAGGACCAATTATAATAAGCAAATCTTCATTAGGTATTACCGATTTATAGATATGTGGCAAAGGTTCGCTATCAATGTATGCAATAAGTTTTTGTGCATGATTTGCATTGTTAATAATAAAATCTTTAAACTTAATTTCATCATTAATTATTGGGAACCATGGTCGTAGCGACTGTTTACAAGCCGAAATAAGTATTTTTTGCAATCGCTGGGGGTTTGTCTTTCTTCGTTCCGAATATTCGCAAATAATAGGTGTTATCTCCGAAATGCCAATTTCTACAGCTTTTTCGACAAACCATTCCAATCTGTCGTTTTGTTTGGTAGGAGCAATGGCAACATGCAACTTCGCCCCTATATTAGGGGCACTGCTGACCGAACTAACATTTATTACGCATTTTTTGCTGTTAGCGTCGGCAACAGTGCCTTTTATAATATCGCCAATACCATTGATTAAAAGTATTTCATCGCCGTTTTTATATCGCAAAACCCTAACACAATGAGCCGATTCGGTTTCATCTAAACAGACAATATTATCAACAATAGGGTAGGCAGTATAAAAAACAGTTTCGTTTGCCATATCGATTAATTGATAACTAGCTTTTTGCTGGTAGATGCACCTTTGCTCTTTAAGTTAACAACATAAATGCCTTTAGCAAACGAACTTGTATTGACTTTGCAATTAATAGCTTGGTTAGCTGCAAAATCTTTACTGAAAACAACTTTACCGTAAACATTAACAATACTAATGTTAGCATCGTATGGAAGCGAATTGCATTCGATTACAGCTTCATCTTTAGCCGGATTAGGATAAATTGTTAATGTATTGTCTTTTTCAGTAGTATTTATATCACTGTGTTGAGAAATTTTAATATTATCTAAATACAAGTTATTTCCCATGCGGTTAACGGTTTCAAAAGCTATTTTAATTCCGGTTTGGTTAGCCCATTGCGAAAGGTCAATGTTTTTACACTTTCCGCCATAAGAACCGTCGCACCATTGGTCGGGCGATGTTGGAGCAAATGCAGTTGTTTGTCTCGGTACAGTTACAAAATTTGCAGAACCGTCTTCTCCGTATGTAGCTACTCTAGTCCAATTTTCGCCGCAATCATCAGAAATAAATACTATAAGTGTGTCCGAATAGTTTTTATATCTTGATGCGTAGGCATATTCGAAGCTTAAAAATACTTTATTTAAACCTTCAAAAGACAATGGTGGAGAAATGAGTCGGTCTCTGCTTCTACTGGTATTTCGGTATTCAAAAAAGTTCATCCAAGCAGCTTTATTGCCGGGGTTACTACCTTGAACATCAGTTATTTCCCAAGTAATAAGATTATCAGGGTTTTCTACAGTCCAGTTTCTATCATTAAAATTAGCGTTTTCAAAATCTTCAACAAAAGGTATACTATATCCACCTGCCAAAATATAATCTTGTTTTGTAATACTGCGAGTACCGTTTATATTGTTAGCTTCAAGTGTAACGGTATATGTGCCTTGCTGTAAGAATTTAACTTTCGGATTCTGTGAGTTAGATTGTGTATTTCCGACAAACTGAACCGTGTTGGGGTTAAACGTCCATTTGTATGATATGGGACAATTTTCAGTTTGATTGGTAAAGCTTACCACTTCATCCATATTACAAACTGCGTTCGTAGAGCTTGCAAAGGCGGGTAAAGGTAGCAATGTATCGGAAACAGTGATGTAACTTTCAACAACTTTGGTATCAGTTCCATCATTATTTGAAACGGTTAATTTTACAGGATAAGTACCAACTTGAGAATATGTAATTCCTTTTGGATTTTTTTCGGCTGATACAGAAGGTGTTCCGCCTGTAAATTCCCAATCCCAAGTGTAAGGAACTCCTGATGATAGGTCGGTAAAATCAACCTCACAGTCTTTTGTAACTATAACCTTATTGGATGTGAAATCTGCTACAGGGGTGTTGGAATAAGGCTCCGATTGCCATGTACCCCTGCCGTAAGTTCCGGCTGATAGTTTATCATCTTCTGGCGAATTTGGCGAGTAATAAATTTCTATTTCTCTGACGGAGGCGCTCAAAGGCATTCCGTTATTGAAAAACATCCATTCCGACATAGAGTCGTCTTTGTAGTAAACTCCTGCATCGGTTCCCAAATACAAGCCGTTTAAACTGTTTTTGTAGTGAGCTATACTATTAATATGTATAGCTGGTAAGTTAAACGAAATGTCTTCCCAAGTTTCGGCAAAATCTGTTGATTTAAAGATTTTCTTATCAAGTGATATATATAATGTATTTCTGTCTTCAGGATGACATTCAATATCGGATATTTTATCATTGTTAGGTAATTTATCGGAAATTTCATACCAGGTCGGCATTTCAGTTTCATTTTGAACATCTTCCGAATAGAATAATCGAGCTCCGCTAGATGCAAAAATCAGATTATTGTCTACAGGCGACTGCTCAACAACGGTAAAGTTTCCTGTATTCATATTTGAAATTTTTTTCCAGCTAACATTATAACTAGTGATGTTTCGGCTACGCCAAATGTTTTTGTAACCAATAAACATTGTAGTAGGTAGTTGTTCGTCAATAATATAAGGAGTAACCCAAGCACCGCTTTCGGTTATGCCGTTTATACCTTGTCCTGCAATTGAACCTTGATTATAGTTGCCATTGATCCGCATAATTTGCCCATAATATAAGGATGAAAATCTGATATTTTCATTGGTTGGCAAAACTGCACATTCCATACCGTCGCCACCCGACACAAAGAACCACAGACCGTTATCATAAACTGAACTACCGTTATCTTGGTAGCCATTGACAATAACATTAGGGTTGGTAGCACTTTGTCCGATTTTGTACGCCTGACTGATAACCAAACCTGTAGTTATTTCGTTCCAGCTTATACCATCGTTATCTGTCCAGTAAATACCGCCGTCGTTTCCAACGTAAATTCTATTATCAATTGGGTTAACTTCAAAAACGTGATGGTCGGCGTGAACTGCAGGAACACCGCAGTCGCCCGTCCAGTGCCCATTAATATTCCAAGTTGAACCACCATTTGCAGAACGCCAAATATTAATACCACCCGAGTAAATAACATTTTCATCTATAGGGTCGGCAACAAGGCAAAGGTTATACCAAGCCTGACCACCTGAGGTATTTCCGTAGCAGCTCCAATCTTGTATATTAGGGCTGTTAGACATTTGAACAAAATTTACACCCGAATTTAAAGACCTATACAAGCCTTTAAATCCTTGCGAAGAGTTGGAAGTCATAACATAAACAATATCGGGGTTTGCAGGTGTAACTGCAAGAACTGATCTTTCGCCCAAAACGTAGCCGGAACTGGGA
>JAQVEX010000076.1 GCA_028697555.1 Lentimicrobiaceae bacterium
ATAAAGTTGATTCTAAATTTTCTTTTCACGTAGAAGGAGCCCATTTGATGGATACTTCTTCGACCACGAACATCCCAAATTTTACAATAAATACAATTTTGGCACTCACCTTAATTATAGGGTTAATATCGACAAGTACAAGCTATACGATAAACTTTACAGAAATCCTACTCAAGGAATTGGACTGTACACGGTGTTGTATAATTCCGAACATTTCGGATATATTGCTGCAATGTACTATAATTTGGAAATTCCAATAAGTAATCCCAATAAAAAATATTTTTTTGGATACACTATCAATGGTGGTCTCGCATATATAAACAGTCCCGAAATTATTATCAACTTCGATGATAAAAATATTATTTCGTCAAGACTTAACATCTACTTTGAATTAAAACTCAATTTCGACTACAACAAAAACGCATCTCCAGGTGTTTCAATTGGGTTTAAACACTATTCTAATACAGCTTTAAAACTTCCCAATATAGGTTTAAATATGCTAACCGCCGATTTTTATCTAACAAAATACAACAACAAAAAAATTACTGCCGATAATTACACTATTCCAAAACATAAATTTTACACTCAGTTTAGCTTTGCACTTGGTACAGGAGCGAGACAAATTATTGAAAACAGAGAACGCATTATAAAAAACAGCCTTACAGCTGAATTTTTGCTTGGTATTTCTCACAAATATCGCATAGCCATGGGAGCTAATTGCGGTTTTACCTGGGGACAAAATAGTTTATCCGACACCCACTTCTACAACGATATTAACAAATTAACTTCCATTTCGGTTGTAGCCGGTTGGGATTGGATTGTCCATGATAAACTGTATTTTCCTATACGTTTTGGCTATTATTTTAAACGTAATAGAGAGCTGCGCGAAATAAAACCTTACTACGAAAAAGCAGGTATGGCGTACAATATCAATAACAGTCTGAGCGCTTGCCTTGTTATAAAAGCACATTATTTTGTAGCCGACATCTTAGAGTTTAATATTATATACAATATCAGACCCAATAAAAATAAGTCGTAAAACCAACAAAGGTGCTTAAAAAAGCACCTTTGTCAGACTAACCAAAAACTAAAACAAAAATATTACTTACCATTACCTTTTATAACAGTAAGTATTGTGTAAAACAATATCTTGAAATCCATTGCTAATGTCATATTTTCTAAGTACAAAATATCAAATTTAAGTCTTTCAACCATTTGATCTACATTTTCGGCATAACCGTATTTCACCTGTCCCCACGAGGTAATACCTGGTTTAACCCTATGCAACAGCTTGTAATGCGGAGCTATTTTTACAATTTGATCTATAAAAAACTGCCTTTCGGGACGTGGTCCAACAAGCGACATTTTTCCAACAAGAACCGTAAAAAATTGTGGAATTTCGTCTAAACGAGTTTTACGCATAAACAATCCGAAAGGTGTAATACGTTTGTCTCCTTCTGATGACAATGCAGGTCCGTTTTGTTCGGAGTTGATATACATTGAACGAAACTTAGGAATATTAAAAGGTTTGCCCCTAAAACCTATGCGTTCTTGATAATATAATATAGGTCCTTCAGACGAAAGTCTTACTCCTATCGCTAAAATAGCATAAACAGGTGATAACAACACTATGGCAACTAAAGACCCGAATATATCAATTAAACGCTTGATTTTCAGCTGCCAAAAAGGCATATAATTAAAATCTAAGCGAATAAGCGGTGTTTTGTAAATTGAAGTAGTTTTAACGGCTCCTATCAAAATATCCTCCACTTCGGGAATAATGTTTACTACAACCGACAAATCTTCAACTTCGGCAACAATCTTCTCTATTGTATCTTGCTCCGAACGCTCTATTGCTATTATTACTTCATCTATATTGTGTTCCTTAATAACTCTCGATAATTCGGAATAATGACCTAAATTAGGCATTGATTCTTCCAAAATATATTTCGGATAGGTTTGTGCGTAGACAAATCCTACTATTATATTTCCGGTGGATTTTTTCTGATTTTGAATGTCGTTGTATATGCTGACTGCATTGCCATTGCTACCAACTATTACTGTTCGGAAACCAATTTTTCTGTTATGAATTTTGCTTTGCGTGTTTGAAATAAATATGAAACGCGGAATAAATGTCAGCGTAAACTGAATAGCAAACAAAATCAATATGTATTCGTAATATCTTTTATAATCATCTACTAAATCGTCAAGTATAAACAAAAAGAATATTATTACAACACCTATAACCACTGCTATAAAGGTTTGACTAAGCATTTGAACCCTCGCCTTGCGATACAAATCTTCGTAAGTTCCTATCAAATAATATATCGTCAACCAAAAAACAGGTATTAAAATAATTCCCCAAAAAAAGTTACCATCAGTTATTAACGATGCAATTGTACTATCAAAATCCCAAAGTTCGTTCGATTTTCTGATAAAAGAAAACAGCACCCATGTTATCATAGCCGAAATAAAATCGACTGCAGCAAATTTAAACTTATATCTTTTTGGGTTCATCTTTAATATGGTTTACTTTGGAAAATTAATTAGTTTAATGTTGTCTACGTACACTTCCGAAAATTCGTTGGTATCACTTATGTTTCTACTGGTAATATAGATTTTAAACTTCTTGCTATTGCTAAAATTACCCAAAGTAGCTGTTAGGTTCACATATATCTTATTCCATGTTTCGCTAGGATTTATATTTAAAATTGGATGGTACACCGGAAATGAACCTTGAGTTACAATTCCGACGGCAAAGCCTATGTTGCACTTATAATTCAACTCTAAAAAACATTCTCTACCATTTGTCGGTAACTCGTAAGCACTTACAGTTTGCCACTCAAAAAACACTGTATCGGTTGATACTTTTGCTCCTGCAGCATAGTTGTTCAATTCGCCAGGAACAAGATTGTTCAACTCAGGAAAATAAAAACGCTCAATATCAATATTACTCAAATTTGTTTTTTCAAATGCGTTTGCCTGAGATTCAAAATCTTCGATAAATTGAAATACCGACCTATCGTCGTATTTAAAAGTGATATTGTCGATACTGACAATAGAATCTTTAAATAACTCAATATTCTGTTCCGAAACTTTATAGAAAGGGTATGGAACTCTGGTGCCTTTAATTCCATTCATTTTTATTCCTGCATAAAAATTAAATGCGGTGTTGCCCTCTTTAATTATTGGGCATCTAAAAGGCAATTCAAAAGCTCCAATAAGCGTATTTCCGTCGTAAACCCAAATGTCTGTAATTTTGCTGTATGAAGTGCCTTGCATATTATCTGCTTGCAAATCGGCACTGTTGATACTTAAATACGACGGCACTAAATCCTCAGGTTGCGGTTTGCACGAAACAAGTACAACCAATACCAATACTGCAAGTGATTTAAGTACAGTTTGCATTTTACGTGTTTGAGTCAGTTTATAATTTGTTTTCAATTTTTTCTAATATTTTATATGCTACAATAAGTGCGTCATTGCCGTCGTCGATAGTAACTATAGGCTCGTCATTGTTAAGAATTGAATCGGCAAAGCTTTTTAATTCTTCAACAATTGCATTGGTATGAATTACAATAGGTGTTTCAATCAACAGATTGAAATTGCCTTTTTTGTTATTAACTTTTGTAACCGACATAATAGAACTTCCATTATCTACCGGTTCTTCGTTAGATTCAACTAATTTGATAATTTCAGTTTTTTTGTCAAGAAAATCGACAGTAACAAAAGAGTCGTTCTGAAAGAAACGCATTTTTCTCATATCAACGCTTGCAATCCTACTTGCCGTAAGATTAGCAACACAGCCATTTGTAAATTCAATTCGGGCATTTGCCAAATCGGGCGAACTTGAAACTAAGGTAACGCCGCTGGCGGTTATTTTCTTTATATTCGATTTTACAACGTTTAGCACAATATCAATGTCGTGTATCATCAAATCGAGAACTACAGGAACGTCGCTACCTCTTTTTTTGTATCTCGAAATTCGGTGTGCTTCAATATATTTCGGTTTGTTGATAAACGGTTCTGCTGCAATAAATGCCGGATTAAATCTTTCTACATGTCCGACCTGAACCTTAACATTGGCTTCGTATGCTATGCTACTCAGTTTATTGGCTTCTTGCGGTGTGGCTACAATAGGTTTTTCAATAAAAACATGTTTACCTCTTTTCAGCGATTTTGTAGCAGCATCAAAGTGGGCAACGGTAGGACTTACAATATCAATAGCATCGCACTCTTCAATCAATTCCTCAATGCTATCGAAATGTTTTATGCCGTATTCTTCAGATACCTGCTCTGCTATATGTGGGTCATTGTCGTAAAAGCCGACTAAATCTAATTGGTCAACCTGCTTAATACATTGAATATGTATCTTACCTAAATGTCCGGCTCCTATTACTCCAATTTTTATCATTCTCGTTTCTTTACTTAATACTTTAAAGGGTAATTTATGTGCAAAATGGTTGTACGATAAAAAAATAATTTATTTCCCCGCCGATTTAATACTCATATTTAACTCATATCCAATAAGTAATATTGTAATATTAAAATTTATCCATACCATAATTATTATTAATGTACCTATTGAACCATATAACACATTATACCTTGCAAAATTTTCTAAATAAAAGTTGAACAAAAGTGTAGCAACAACAGCCATTATCGTAGCCAAAGTAGCTCCCGGCGATATGAAGCGAAAGCGCGTAGATTTTGCCGGCGCAAAATAATACAAAAACGAAATTGTAAAAAAGCATAGAGCTAATATTACTATCCATTTTAAAACGTAAATCAAATAAAAGTAAAACTTATACTGAACATTTACCACTTCATTTTGCAAAATCAGTTTTATAACCTTTGGACCTATGGCTAATAAAGCGATTGCAATTATCATCATTAGCGATAAGACAAGAAACAGCATCAAAGATATTGCTCTTTGCTTAAGCTGACTTCTATTCTCTTCAACATAAATTGATTTATTGAAAGCATCAATCAGGCTGTTTATTCCATTGGTTGCGAATAAAAACATTAGTATAAGTCCCAACGACAATAGTCCGCCTCTGGGACGTGTAACTATATCGAATATAACATTTTCAACTACCGAATATATCCCACTGGGGATAACATCTTCCATTAATTGTAGTAAGCTGTCTTGAAAACCAGGAAAAGGTAAATATGGAATTATTGTGAAAAAGAAAACTAATCCCGGAAAAATTGAAAGTAAAATATTATAGCTTGTGGCTGCCGCTCTAATTCCTATTGAACTTTTGCTTATGCTTTTAAAGAAAAATACACCAACTTCGTAAATAGGAACTTTATCGAAACCCGGCAAACTTGCAGTTTTGATGTAATTAATTATTTTTTTAACAAACGATTTGTCTAATAATGCTTTTGAAAATCTCGCAACTATAGCCGATAGTTTATTAATAATATTTTTCATCTAAAACTAACTTATTGTAAGCAAGCTCATATCAAGACTATTAATATGATGAGTTAATGCTCCTATAGAAACGAAATCGACTCCGCACTTAGCGTATTCTCTAACTGTTGATAAATTAATTCCTCCCGATGCTTCTGTTTCGTATTTGCCGTTTATCAATTTTACGGCTTTTTTCATATCGCTATAACTAAAATTATCGAGCATAATACGGTTAACTTTGCCTACGGCAAGAACTTGTTCGACTTCGTCGATGCTACGAGTTTCAATTTCAATTGGTAAATTCAGATTGTTTTTTTCTAAGTAATCAACGCAAGCCTCAATAGCATTAGATATTCCGCCGGCAAAATCAATATGATTGTCTTTAATTAAAATCATATCGTACAACCCAAACCTGTGATTTTCGGCTCCGCCATCTCTTACTGCTTGTTTTTCAAGCTGACGCAACAAGGGTGTAGTTTTACGCGTATCAATCACTTTTGTATCAAAACCTTTAAGTTTGTCAACTATTTTTCTGGTATAAGTAGCAATACCACTCATACGTTGCATGAAATTTAACGCTGTACGTTCGGCAGTAAGCATGCTAACAGACGAGCCGCTTATCTCCATGACTATATCTCCGTATTTAACGGACGTTCCGTCTTCTATAAAAATTTTTACTTCTAATGTGTCGTCAACCTGATGAAACACTTCTTTGGCAATATTAACTCCCGATACAATACCGCTTTCTTTAATTTTTAGTTGACATTTACCTTTGGTTCCGGCGGGTACGGTCGATAATGATGTGTAGTCGCCATTGCCTACATCTTCTTTAAGAGCTTGATTTATAATTTCCGATACTGTCATTGTTCAGTGATATTATGAAATGACAAAAGTACTATTTATTCCTTCTCGAAATGTAATTGCAGTATTAATTCCTTACCTTGCTCGTTTTTGGTTAGGCAATACACATCAAATTTATTATCCTTGCTTCTGTACTCTCCTATAAAAAACTTTGAATTACCTTTTGAAGTGCCTTTTTGTAAAATATTGAAATAATCGCTAGGATATTCTCTAAAAAAAGATTTTAAAACCATTTCAGCTTGTGCCTTACTAAACACACCGTCAGATGTCGGTGTTATTATCTCAACATTATTGCTAAAGCAACCCGACAAAGCCGTAGAATTTGATTGAAAAATGCACTCCGAAATCATATCGAGATTACAGTTTTCTTTAACTGAAACGTTTTGCGAAAATAATATCGATGTAAAAAAAATAGATAATGTTAGTAAAAAAATACGCATATAAATACCTTTTTGTATATCATTAAATCTAAACTCTTTATTTACCAACAATTATTGAGCCAAATTGGCAAAAAAACTACAATTTAGCCAAAAGTAATTATTAATTAGAACTTGAAAGTCAATCCAACTCTAGCTTCCCAAAACACCGAACCACCTCCAATTTCGAAATTACCTGCAAAATTATTAGTGAAAAAATATCTTGCTCCGGCGTGTCCTCCAATCGATAGACGCGTTTTTGGATAAATACCTGTATAATTTTCAGGATAATCGAAAAATACTACACCTACATCTCCTCCACCATACAGGTCGATATTACCAATTATTGGTAAATGTTCGGCAAAATGATAACTTAAACCAAATGCAGTGCAAAAAGCCTG
>JAQVEX010000077.1 GCA_028697555.1 Lentimicrobiaceae bacterium
TGAACTACGTCGCTTTGGAAGATTGGTTATGAAAAAACGTATCAGACTTGATGAAGATAAGAGTCTTGATTTGAGCAAGCCAAACACCTTCGACTTAGACCTTTCGACAATGTTTAACCAAGATCCGGGAGCATTGTACATGGTAAAATTATCAATGAAACACGAGTATTCTGCATATCCTTGTGCAGGCTCAAATCCGCGTACGATTGAAGATAATAAAAACCAAGGTTCTTTTTCAAATATTACTGAAGAAGAAAATGCTGTTTGGGATGTGCAAAGCTCTTATTATTACGAATATACCGATTGGGACGATTACAATTGGGAAGAAAGCGACGACCCATGCAAACCTTCATTTTATATTGGCTCGGGCACATCTGTGCAAAAAGTATTAATGGCTTCGAATATCGGAATTATTGCAAAACTCTCTGATAATAACACTGTTACAGTAGCGGTTACTGATATAGTTACAACCAATCCAATTTCGGGAGCAAGTGTTAAACTTTATAATTATCAACTTCAGGAAATAGGAAGCGGAAAAACCAACAGCGACGGACTTGTTGATATTGAGTTTGAATACAGTCAGCCGTTTGTTATTTCGGCAACCAAAGGTGATGATATTGGATACCTTGACATGAAAAACGAATCTTCATTGTCGTTGAGCCGTTTCCAAGTTGATGGCAAACAATTGCAAAAAGGACTTAAAGGTTATATCTACGGTGAAAGAGGAATCTGGCGTCCCGGAGATACAATTCACCTCACTTTTATTCTTGAAGATAAAGAGAAAAAACTTCCGAAATCTCACCCCGTTGTGCTTGAAGTTTATACACCTTTCAGACAACTTTACCACAGAGAAGTGCAAACCGAAGGCGTAAACGGATTTTATAATTTCAAATTTGCAACCGATCCGTCTGTAACAACCGGAACATGGCAATCGTATATTAAAGTTGGAGGCGCTAGTTTTTACAAAGCTCTTAATATTGAAACCATTAAACCTAACAGGTTGAAAATCAACTTAGTTTGCGATTCTATTATTAATGCGAGTAAAAATATATTTTCGGGCAGACTTAATGTTCAATGGTTGCATGGCTCTCCGGCAGTTAATTTAAAATCGGAGGTGGAATTAACTTTATCAAAGACAAGCAGACCATTTCCTGCATACAAAGATTACGAATTTAATAATCCATTAATTAAATTCAGTGATGCAACATATACGGTTTACGATGGCTTACTCAATTCAGCAGGTTCGGCGCAAATTAGCACCAAATTAGCAATGTCGGAAAATGCTCCCGGTATGCTTAAAGGTAATATTCTATCAAAAGTTTACGAAGCCGGCGGAGATATGAGTTTCTACTCTCAATCGGTAATGTACTCTCCGTATTCATCATACGTTGGAATAAAAACTCCGAGAAATGGCAACAGTAGATATTTGGAAACCGACAAGCCAATAGTTTTCGATATTGCAACTCTTAATATGTACGGAGAAAAAGTTAGCAGAAACCAATTGGAGTACAAGGTTTACAAACTAAAATGGAGTTGGTGGTGGAGTACTTCGTACGAAAACTTAAGTTCATACACAAATAATACAGCTGTTGTACCACTTGCAACCGGAACAATATCTACACAAAACGGAGTAGGTAAGGTTAACTTTCAGGTAGATTATCCGGAGTGGGGAAGATACCTGATTCTTGTAAAAGACCCTGTTAGCGGACATACCGCTGGTGATATTTTTTATGTAGATTGGCCCGACTGGAGAGGAAAATCTGCTAAAACCGACCCCGAAGGTTTGACAATGCTCTCATTTTCAACCGATAAAGAGACCTACAAAGTAGGCGAAGAAGTTAACGTTATAATTCCAAAAAGTTCAAACGGTAGAGCTCTTGTCAGCTTAGAAAAAGGTTCTAGAGTCTTCAGCAAGCAATGGGTTAAAACTTCCGATACGGAAGACACAAAGTATACCTTTAAAGTTACAGATGAAATGACTCCTAACATTTACATCTTCATTTCATTGCTTCAACCACATAGTCAAACTTCTAACGACTTGCCAATCAGGCTTTATGGCGTTGTAAATATCAACGTTGAAAATGATAACAGCAAGTTATCGCCTAAAATTGCAATGCCTGACGAATTAAAACCTGAAACGGATTTTGATGTTACAATTTCTGAAACAAACGGTAAACCAATGACTTACACTCTTGCAGTTGTTGATGAAGGTTTGTTGGATATTACAGGATTCAGAACTCCCAACGCTTGGAGCGAATTTTACAGCAAAGAAGCGTTAAGCGTTCGTACTTGGGACTTATTCGATAAAGTTATCGGTGCTCATGGTTTGGCAGTTGGACCACTACTCAACATAGGTGGAGACGAAGCTCTTAAAGGCTCAAGCAACAAAGTTAACAGATTTAAACCTGTTGTCAGATTTATAGGACCATTCACCGTTAAGGCTAACGGGAAAAACACTCATAAAATTACAATGCCGCAATATGTTGGTTCAGTCAGAGTTATGGTTGTTGCCGGCTATGAGGGTGCATACGGAAGTGCAGAAAAAACAGTTCCTGTTAAAAATGCACTGATGACAATCTCTACATTGCCAAGAGTTTTAGGACCTAAAGAAGAAGTGCTATTACCTGTAAACGTTTTTGCTATGAGTCCGCATGTTAAAAATGTAACTGTTTCGGTAGAAACCGAAGGATTGCTGAAAGCGACAGATGGAAGTTCGCAGCAAGTTACATTTAATAATACAGGCGATAAAATATTGTACTTCAAATTAAAATCTTCGGCAAAAACAGGCGTTGAGCAAGTTAGAATCAAAGCAACGGGTGGAGGCGAGTCTTCTAACGAAGTTATTAATATTGAAATTAGAAATCCAAATCCGCCTACTGTTAAAAGTCAAGGAATGTTTATCGACGCAAACTCTACGGTAACGTTAAACGTAAAAACCGATGAAGTTTCGCCTTACGACTGGACTAAACTTGAAGTTTCTCGTTTCCCTTCGGTAAACTTAACTAAAAACTACAATTACTTGCTTGATTGTGAGTTTACCAGCAGCGAACACTTGACTTCCAGAGCGTTCCCGCTATTATACATCGATAAGTTTGATAAAATAAGTGATGATGATAAGAAGAAATACGATGAAATTATTACACAAAGTATCAAAAACTTATCGTTAAGACAATTATCGGACGGCGGATTTAAGTTCTGGTCAACAAACACTTATTCAAACGAATGGATTTCGACTTACGCCGGGCACTTTTTAGTTGAAGCTAAAAATAAAGGCTACGATGTTCCTAATAAGATTTTGAATAATTGGGCGAAATATCAGCAAAAACTTGCACGCAACTGGACACATACTACTACCTCGACAAGTTATTATAGTATAAATATGACTGAATTGCAACAGTCATACCGTCTATACACACTTGCGCTACACGGAAAAGCAGAACAAGGTGCAATGAACCGAATGAAAGAAATTAAAGACTTGTCATTGCAAGCTAAATGGCGTCTTGCAGCAGCTTACGCTATTATTAATAAAACCAAAATTGCAAACGATATTGTTTTTAAATTAGATGATAAAGTCAGCGATTACGAAAGCAATAATAATACTTACGGAAGCTCGACTAGAGACCATGCAATGATAATGGAAACATACTTGCTACTCGGTAAAACCGATAAAGCTATGGAACTTGCATTTAGCGTATCCGACAGGTTGTCATCTAATTACGCATCTTCGCAAGAAACAGCGTTCGGACTTATTGCTATGGCAAAATTAGCTGACAAAATGGGACAGGGAAATATAAATGCTGAGTGGACTGTTAACGACAAGAAAATGAAAGATATTCACACTCCTAAACCGTTCTATCAGCATAGTATTAATCCCGATACAAGTATTACTGTTCAAATTACCAACAAAGGAAACAATAAGATATTTGCAAGACTAACTTCGCAAACTATTCCTATTGAAGACGATTTCGTTCCTGAAAACACTTCGTTAAATCTTACGGTTACATATACCGATAAACTCGGTAAACCGATAGATATTACAAAACTAAAACAAGGTACGGAGTTCACTGCTACTGTTACTATAGAAAACACTTCGCACTTTAATTTTAACAATGTTGTGCTTGCACAAATATTCCCATCGGGTTGGGAAGTGTATAATGAAGGTTTAATGAGCAGTACATATAACAATGACCGCAATTCTTACTATATAAATCACAGAGACTTCCGCGACGATAGGGTTCTGACTTATTTTGACATATATTCAGGCAAAAAAATACAAGTTTCGGTTAATTTGCAAGCAGCATATCGTGGTAAGTATTATTTGCCTGCTACTGTTTGTCAAGTGCTTTATAATCCTACTGAGCAAGGTAGAAGTCAAGGAAAGTGGGTAGAAGTTGTCAACTAATATGAAATGCTACGGTTTTTTAAAAACTTATATGGTAGATTTTTAAAACTAGGATATTTTTCTAAAATATGCATAGTAACATTTTTGGTACTTTTCTTAATATATGTGTTTGCACTGCCTTCAAAATTGTTCGAGGTACCGTACACGACTACGGTACTCGACAATGAAGGCAACTTGCTTGGTGCACGTATTGCTACCGACGGTCAGTGGCGTTTCCCGATAAGCGAAGAAGTTCCGGATAAATATAAAACCTGTGTTATTCAGTTCGAAGACAGATACTTTTTATATCATCTCGGTGTCAATCCATTTGCAATGGGAAGAGCATTGTATCAAAATATTAAAGAAGGCAGAATTGTAAGCGGTGGCAGTACCATAACCATGCAGACCGCTAGATTGATGCGAAAAAACAAACCGCGGACTTACTTCGAAAAGTTTATAGAAATAATTCTTTCTACAAGATTAGAATTAAAATATTCCAAAAAAAGCATTCTGGCACTTTACGCATCGCATGCACCAATGGGTGGAAATACCGTTGGAATAGAAGCTGCGGCTCACAGGTATTTCGGACATAATTCCAACATGTTATCGTGGGCAGAAGCTGCAACTTTAGCTGTGCTACCAAATTCGCCATCGCTGATGCACTTTGGAAAGAATAGGGATAAGTTGTTAGCCAAAAGAAATAAACTCCTTAAAACCCTTCTAGATAGGGAATACATAAGCAACGACGATTACCAACTTGCTATCTCGGAGCCTTTACCCGACGAGCCACAAAATATGCCACAAATTGCACCGCATTTGCTTATAACTTCATACAAAAAGTATCCTGGTAAAACAACCAAAACCACCATAGATAAACACCTGCAAATTAATGCTGATGAAATTTTAAAAAGGTGGAACGACGAATTTGCACAAAACGATATAATGAACATAGCTTCACTTATTGTTGATGTTGAGAAAAACGAAGTTTTAGCTTACAACGGAAACGTTGATTTTTTTAGCAATGTGGCTTCAAATCAGGTTGATATAATTTTTTCCGACCGCAGTACAGGAAGTATTTTAAAGCCTTTTCTTTACTGTGCCATGCTGCAAGAAGGAAAGTTATTACCCGACGAAATTATTGCCGACGTACCTATTAACATTGGTGGTTTTACTCCTAAGAACTTTAACTTGCAATATCAAGGTGCTGTTGCTGCTTCCGATGCGTTAGCAAGGTCGCTCAACGTGCCGGCAGTTGTAGCTTTACGCAAATATGGAATAATCAACTTTTATCAATTGCTAAAAAAGTCGGGTATGACGACGCTTAACAATCCTGCATCACATTACGGTTTGTCGTTAATTCTTGGCGGAGCCGAAGGCAAACTTTGGGAAGTTGCCAATATCTATGCTTACATGGCAAAAAATCTGAACAATTTCAACAAGTATAATAAATACTTCGAAAACGTAGATTTTACTTGGGAATATTCCGATAAAGAAACAAAAAACACTCCAACGGATTATCCCTTATACAATGCCGGAGCTATTTGGGCTACATTTGAGACTTTAACCAACTTAAATCGTCCCGAAGAAATAGATTGGCAGTTTATTCCTTCTATCAGAAAAATAGCATGGAAAACAGGCACGAGCTACGGCTACAGAGATGGCTGGTCTGTTGGTGTAACACCTAAATATTTGGTTGCTGTTTGGGTAGGAAATGCCAGCGGAGAAGGTCGTCCTGGACTTACAGGTGCTAGAACTGCTGCCAGAGTTATGTTCGATTTGTTTAACATTTTACCCAATACTTCTTGGTTCGATATTCCATATCAGGAACTTACCGAAGCTGAAATTTGTTCAAATAGCGGTCATTTAAAAGGATTAAATTGTCCTGAAAGTTCAGTGGTTAAAAAATTTATACCCAAAAAAGGTATCAATACCGAAACCTGTCCATATCACAGAAAAATACACGTCTCCAACGACGAAAAATATATGGTTTACGAAAATTGTACAGGAGATAGGGGAATAAAGCCTGTATCGTGGTTTGTTTTGCCACCCATATGGGAATGGTACTACAAACAGCATAATCCAAATTATAAATCTTTGCCGCCGTATTCGCCGGAATGTTCCAAGAGTGATTACAAACAAGTTATGGAGTTTATTTATCCGTTTCCTAACTCAAAAATTAAACTACAAAAACAAATGGATGGAAGTAAAGGAAAAGTTATTTTGGAAATAGCTCACAGAAATCCCCAAAGCACTATTTATTGGCATCTTAACGATATGTTTTTGGGCGAAACCACTGATATTCATCAATTTGAAATTTCTCCTGATAAAGGTAAACATAAATTAACCGTTGTTGATAACGAGGGAAACTTTAATAGTATAAATTTTATAATCGAATAAAACTGAAAA
>JAQVEX010000078.1 GCA_028697555.1 Lentimicrobiaceae bacterium
TAAAACAGATTTTGAACTGAACGACAAAAACACCATATCGGTGTTGGGAATTTGGGGTACAAGCAATGTTGATTTTACTATCGATGAAGGTATGTTGGAATTTTTTGATATGAGTGATTACGAAGCAACTTTCTATCAACAAATTGAAGTAAACTCTTTAGCTTACGTACTTGGAGCAACTCATAAGGTTAAATTTTCACCAAAAACTGAGATGAAAAATATTGTTTCTTTTGTTAGAAGCGACAGCCGAATGTATGTAGATACTATGAATAGGGACATAGGAACAGATTGGGACGTAGTTTGGCACGAAAATGCCATCGAAAACAAATATTCTGCATATTCGGAACTAACTCACAGATTTTCATATAATTCTACACTTGTTGGCGGGTTGAAATACGATTTTTACGACTTTAAGTATTTGGAGAAAACAGATCCTCAATTTTTTTCCGATGGAATTGTAACAAACGAAAATGGAGACTTTAATCTTTTACGTGCGTACGCCCAGTACAGACACAATTTATCTTCAGTGTTTTCTGTTACAGGAGGCGTTTTCGGCATGTATAAAACACTTAACGATAAGTACAGCATCGAACCCCGCATGGGAGTAAAATATACGCCTACTGCAAGTCATACAATTGCACTTTCGGGCGGATTGTACAGCCAAATGCAGCCCCGCTCGTTTTATTTTATCAAAACACCTGTGCCAGGCGGATTTGAGTACACAAACAAAAACTTGGATTATTCGCGAAGTGCACAATTAGATGCGTTCTACGATTGGGCTTTTGCTCCTAATTGGCACACAAAAGTTGAGGTGTATTACCAACACTTATACAGTATTCCTGTAAAAAACAATCCTGATTCGTATTGGACTTTGCTACATGCCGGTGGAGCAGGGGATAACTACATACAAAGAGAGGATAGCTTAGTTAGCAAAGGAACCGGAAGAAATTACGGAGTAGAGTTTACTATAGAAAAGTTTTTAAGCAAAAATTATTATATGTTGTTTAATACTACTTTGTATAATTCGTCTTACACCAATGGCTTTAACGATAAGCGATGGCGTACAGTTTTCGACGGAAGATTCTTAATGAATTTAGCCGCAGGATACGAATTCAACCTAAAAAACAACTGGACAATTTTTACCGATTTAAAAGGTTCGTGGGCAGGTGGAACTCGCTATACACCAGTGTTGATAGAAGAGACACAAGAAGCTGGTTATATAGTTTTTGATGAAAGTCGTATTAATGCTTTGAAAATTAAAAATTATTTCAGAATTGACTTTCGCTTTGGATATCGTAAAAACCACAAACGCTTTACCGATGAATTGGCAATAGACCTGCAAAACGTAACCAACAGGAGAAATGTTTTGGGAATGTCGTATGATGCACAAAAACATGAATGTGTCGAAGCACTTCTTCCTGGAATTGTGCCAATGGTTACCTACAAAGTTTACTTTTCTTTATAAACATAAAACAATAATATTATGAAAACACGAAACTTTTTAGTATTTCTTTTGCTCTTTCTTTCGGTAGGAGCTTTGCTTGGCGGTGGTGCTTTTATTATTTTTCCCGAAGGATGGATGGAAATGACACCCGAATTAATGTTGCAACATTCGCCGTTTAAAAACTTTCTAATACCCGGTATTATATTGTTTACCGTGCTTGGTTTAATACCGATTTTTGTTGTTTGGGGATTAATAAAACGCAAGGATTGCAAGTTTGCACAAGCTCTAAACCCACTTCCCGATATGCACTGGTCATGGACTTGGTCGGTGTACATGGGTTTTGCACTAATCATTTGGATTTATATGGAAGTCTATTTCCTAAAAGGTTTCCATTGGCTACACACGTTTTACTTCTTCTATGGAGTTTTGCTGTTGGCAGTGACCCTTTTAAAGCCGCTACGTCAATTGTATTCCGAAGAAAATAAATCTATAGATAGCTAAAAGCTGATATTAGTGCTCGAATGGTGGTGATGAGTGATGAGTGATGAGTGATGAGTGATGAGTGGTGAGTGATGAGTGATGAGTGATGAGTGATGAGTGATGAGTGATGAGTGATTTTTAATTATCCCCAAAACTTCGGAACTGATTGATAATTACCAATTGTTAATTGAAAATTGACCCCGCACCCCGCAACACGCACCCCGCAACACGAATAATAAAAACTAATAAAAATTTAATACTATTTTACCATTTTCTTTTATAGAATTATCTAATTTTGTAGGATATGTAATTACCAGATTGTTAACCTTAAATATCATATAATCATGAATAAAGACACATGTTGTAATAATAGGAAAAAAAATACGCTTAGCTTTGTAGCCATGCTTGGTATTGTGCTTGTACTATGCGGTTTGATTTTGTTTGCCTTTAACATAGGTTGGTTAAACCCTGCATTCAAATCCATTATTTTTTCTTGGCCCATGCTTTTAATTTTGTTAGCGATTATGGGTTATTTCAAGAGACAGAAAATGTTTCCCACAATCTTATTATTGCTCGGAGTATTTTTCATTTTACCGCGTTTTGAAAGTGTTTATCCGGGCTTTTTAGGCAGTGCAGGTAAAGATTTTACATCTAACTTTTGGCCCCTTTTACTGATAATCATTGGTTTATTTCTGATAATAGAAGTTGCTGTAAGCAGAAAGAAAAGAACTTCTTTTATAACTAATTTTGTCGGTACTCAGTCTGCCACAGGTGAATCAGGCGGATGGATATCAAAAGATATAGTTTTTGGCAGTTCCGAAAGTGTTTTCCTTGAGCCCGTATTCAGGGGCGGAGACTTAGATGTAGCTTTTGGTGGAATAGTTATAGATTTTCGTAAAACAACTTTGCCCGACACAACCGTCCATCTTGATATAGATGCTATTTTCGGTGGAGTAACGCTTTATGTTCCCGAAGATTGGTGCGTAAAACCCAATTTCGATTCCGCTTTTGGCGGATACAGCGATAAGCGTCCCAATGTAACCGCAGCCGACAGCGATAGTAAAAGCAAACTTATTTTAAAAGGATCTCTGCTTTTTTCAGGTTGTACTGTTCAGTAGTTTATCCATACTCAAGCTAAGATTGTCTTCTATATCAAGCATAGCATTGATAAGATAAATTTTGTCAAACTGATGCAAATCGCATACAGTAATGCGTGTTTCTGTTATTGTTTTATTGGCAAGAAGTGTTTGTCGTTTGATGCCGTTTAGCAGGTAAGTATCGGGGGTGAAAAAATCGTTGTTTTTTCTGAAAACCACATTACTAAACGATGTATCAGTAATGCAATTGTTTTTTACAATTAAAATTTCGTCGCAATTACCTTTGTTTTGCAATAACTCATTTAGTTCAGACCTATCGGAGAATTTAAACGAATAATCCACGTTTGCCTCGACTAATTTTAGCGAGTTAATTGTTTTTGGTTGGTATTCAGTAAATGTGATATTCAGAATTTGTTTGTGATACACAATACTGCATTTCACTTTCGGACTTTCTCTTAACTCTGTTGGCGTATGTGCCGATATATCGGGTAATACGGGAGCTATAAATCCGAAGCTATGAGCGGTATTTTGCATTCGCTTTATGTGCTGTTCAAGGTTTTGTGCAACGCCGTTTTTTATACAAATAGTTTCAAGAAACATATTACTCGTTTAAAAAGGTAAATATACTTTCTGAATAGCTTCCAAATACTCGCTTTCGCAATTACTATCGGCTGTAATTCCACCACCACTACGGAAATACATTTTGCCGTTTTCTTCTTCAATAAAGCGAATTAAAACTCCTGAATCTAAATTTTCTCCATCAAAATAACCAACCACACCGCTGTAATAGCCGCGAGTTTGTTGTTCGCATTCGCGAATAACACGCAAAGCAGCATCGCGTGGAGAACCCGAAATAGAACCAGCCGGAAGCAATTTAAAAAACAATGTTCCTAAGTTTTGCAGATAATCGTAGGGTAGGGTGCCTTCAATTTCGGAGCTCGTCTGCAAAATGTAGCCGTTGTTTGTTTTTAACTTGTCTATATATCTAAAACGATTTACCTTAACATTGCTTGCAACACGCTCCAAATCATTGCAGGTGAGCTTTGCCATAGTCTGATGTTCAGCTAATTCTTTGCTGTTGTTTAGTAATGTTTCGGCAGCATTTGGCAAAGTAGCGTCAATTGTGCCTTTCATAGGATGAGAAAAGATTTTTCCTTCTTTTATTACAATAAATCTTTCAGGCGAAAAACAGACAAACTTTTCAGGAACGTACAAACGGTACTTTGCTTTACTTCGCTCAAATATTTCCTGCAGCGATAGCGATGTTTTTATAGGAGTTTTTATAGTAAGATTTAGCAATGATATTTCGCCTTTACGTAAGGCATCCATAGCATAATTAAATCGTTTTTCATATGTTTCATAACTTTCGGGATAACGTTCAAACACAAAATCCTTATCTTGCAAAGAACCTTTGTCGGCATTACTAATACCGTTGATATCAAAAAGAACATGAGATTGTTGTAACGGATTTTCTATAAAAAATCCTTCGCTCATCTCATAGTTAACGGCAAACAGAAACGGAGTTTTCGTCTTTCCCGCTTCATTCATCTTAGCTATAATATGCTGACAACTGATAAACATGCAGCAAAACTACAATAAATTTGTGAGTGGTGAGTGGTGGTCGGTGAATGGTGAATGGTGAATGGTGGTCGGTGAATGGTGCAATGTACGATTATTAATTAATTGCTAATTACTAATTGTTAATTGAAAATTGCCTCGCAACCCGCAACACGTAACCCGCAACATGCAACCCGCAACCCGAACCAGCCAATAGCCAAAAGCAACCCAAAAAACTCACTAATTAAAAACGAATGCTATACGTATAAGTGTTCGTTTGTTTCTTCTCTTCAGTAGCTTTTTCCGGTTTTTTAGTCGAAACATTGTGATAATTAACAGTACTGTCGCCTGTAAGTTTGACAACATTAGGCGGCTTAAAGAATATACGAGTCTTAATTTTCGATGTTACCAACAAACCCCTATTTTTTGCAGGATTGTACTTCAAAAGAGAAATAATCCTTAATGCCTCTTCGTCGCAACCATAACCCAAACCCTTAGTAACTACAGATTTGACTACATCACCGTTTGAATCCACCCAAAACTCCACAAAAACAAAACCTTCAATAGCGTGTTCTATTGCCTTTTCGGGATATTTCAAATTCGCTTTAATAAATTTATTAAAAGCAGCCTTACCTCCAGGATACGTTGGAGTATTGATAAAACGTTTCTTTTTCTTTTCGGATTTTGCCATTGAGCACAAAAATAACATTTAGATGTTATTAAATTTGTTTGTTTGGGAAATAAATGAATTTTTAATGTAGTGTTATAGTTTTTGTAAGTCATAAGTTAGATTTTATACTAAAAACGTCCTTGATTATAAATGTCGCTATGTAAAATACCCTGACGCTTATATTCTTATATCCAAACTCCAATCGGGTAGCATGATTATAGAAAAAACAATGCATTACAAAAAATCCAACGGACTTTTGATTTTTGACTTGGAAATATCGGTTATATGTGTATAAATCTCTGTTGTTTTGATGGATAAATGTCCCAATAATTGCTGGATATATCTTATATCAGTACCATTTTCAAGTAAATGAGTAGCAAAACTGTGACGCAGTACATGCGGAGTTACTTGTTTTTTGATGCCTGCTCTCACAGCTGCACTTTTCACTACATTTTGCACGCTTTTTTCGGAATATAATCCGCCTCCTTGTCCTTCTATCAGATACTCTTTGGGTTTATATACTAAAAAATACTCTCTCAAATCTTGTAATAATTGATCAGAAAGCATGACCACCCTGTCTTTATTTCCTTTTGAATTTCGAATATGAACAACCATATTGCCCGAATCGATATCAGTAATTTTTAGATTTAGCAATTCACTCAAACGCAACCCACACCCGTACAAAAGTTTAATAATACACCTGTGCTTTTGATTAGTCGTTAGTTCAATCATTCTCTTTACTTCTTTTTGACTTATGTATTTAGGTAATGCATGTGTTTGGCGTGAGGGGTACAAATGTTTCAGGTTCAATTTAACGCCAACAACCAAATGGTAGAATTTTTCTATAGATGCTACTATCAACCTTTGATATGAATGGCTTATAGTATGCTTATTTATTTTCCAAAACACATATTTTTCTATTTCAGCCACACCAAGTTCGTCGGGATTGCTAAATTTTTTTTCTGCAATTTGCAGAAAGTTTTTTACTGCACTTTTGTAGTTAAGAATAGAATTTTCACTATATCTTTGAAGCACCAACTTTCTTTCATAATCGTCTAATAAGGTTTCAATTTGCATATTGTTCTGTTTTTTGCAAATATAATAAAACATTCGTAAATACAAATATTTAATTTCGTTTAATTTGATTTATTTAGTTGGTTTATTGAAGTATAAAAGAATAATTTGGTTTAAAATATAAAATGATATACGAATGTTATAAGTTTAATATATACGAATATTGTACATTTGTTACGTATATAGGACGTTATACGCAATTCAAAAAATATTTTTCTAACGGAGAATAAGGAATGATAGGCTTTCAAAAGGGAATAAATTTGATTTTTTCTTTATTTATAGAGGGGGATAATAATGTGTTTTCTTCACTCCGT
>JAQVEX010000079.1 GCA_028697555.1 Lentimicrobiaceae bacterium
ATAACAATTGTTGTTATGGTGGGTAAATAAATTTTAGCAAAAGATGTTACGAGGTTTATAGCCGTTAGCCTTTGGCTTTTAGCCGTTGGCAAAATCCAGCTAATGGCTAATAGCCAATAGCCAATAGCATCTTTGATTATAGATATTTCCCGTACAACAACGATAAATAATTAACTTTGCACTATTAAAAACGATAAAATGAGCGGAAACGATTTCTTAAATAATCATTTCAACTTAACGTTTATAATGAACGTATTAAACGAAGGTGAAAACTTGGGTTCAAGAATTTTCCTGTTTTATACCGTACAATTATATTATTACGACAAAAAATACATAGAAATCTGGTATCATCAATATAATAGACGAATAGATAGGATAGTAAAACTAGACGAAGACGCCGTTTTAGATTTATATGAAATAAAACTACCCGAATTTTAAGCTAATAAACTTCTGCTTATTCCTTTTCGGCAAGCCATCTTTCAGCTTCAAGAGCAGCCATACAGCCTGTGGCAGCAGCGGTAATAGCTTGTCTGAAAACACGGTCTTGAACGTCGCCAGCTGCGTAAACACCTTCAATATTGGTGCGTGTGCTATCGGGTTTTGTGATAAGATATCCGGCTTCGTCTAAGTCAAGCTGACCTTTAAAAATATCAGTGTTAGGAACGTGACCAATGGCTACAAAAAATCCTTGAATATCAATTTCTCTTGTTTCGTTAGTTTTAACGTTTTTAATTCTAACGCCTGTAACTACGTTGCCATCGCCTAATATTTCGTCGGTAACGCTATTCCACAAAACTTCAATGTTCGGAGTTTTAAAAACTCTTTCTTGCATAGGTTTGCTTGCTCTAAACTCGTCGCGGCGTACTATCATGTAAACTTTTCTTCCCAATTTTGCCAAATAGGTAGCTTCTTCGCAGGCAGTATCGCCACCACCAACAACAGCAATATCGGCACCTCTGTAAAAGAAACCGTCGCAAGTAGCACAAGCCGAAACGCCATGTCCGTTATATTTTTTCTCCGATTCAATGCCTAAGCGACGTGCTGTGGCTCCCGTTGCTATTATTAAGCTTTCGGCTTTAATTTGCTTGCCGTCGTCGGTTACAACTTCAAAAGGATAGGTTTTTAGGTTTACTTCGTTAATTATTCCAAACCTGATATCTACATCAAAGCGTTTAGCCTGATTCATCATATTTTCCATCAAGGTATTACCGTCAATACCTTCGGGGAAGCCCGGAAAGTTTTCCACTTCGGTAGTTGTAGTGAGCTGTCCGCCCATTTGTAAACCGGTGTATAATACGGGTTTTAAGCCTGCTCTGGCTGTATATATAGCTGAAGTATATCCGGCAGGTCCCGAACCGATAATTAAGCATTTAATGAGTTCTGTCTTTTCCATAATAAAAAGTACTTAAGTTGATTAAAAAGTTATGTTAGTTATATTAGTAATTTAGTTATAATAGCTGTGTACAGTTAAGTAAAAAGGCATCTGTCCATCTGTTCAGATGCCTTTCTTTTAGTCGGAGTGGTCAGACTCGAACTGACGACCACTTGCACCCCATGCAAGTACGCTAGCCAACTGCGCCACACCCCGAATTGGTCTGCAAAGGTACACCTTTTTTTATTAATGCGGTATAATTTCTTTCCTTTTTTCCTTTTTTTGCAATTTTTAATACTTGTTCAATTTTCCTATTTCCCGACTAAACCGAGTGCACACCTTTATCGTAGTTTTTAGAAATTATATTCAAAATTTTTTCGTAATCTTCGCTGTTATTTACAAAATCGAGTTCGTTAGTTTTTATTATAACAACACGAAGGTGATTTTGCTTGTTTATGTAGTCTAAGTAGTTTTCTTGGATGTTTTGCAGATACGAAATCTCAATATTTTGCTCATAATCTCTTCCCCTTTTTTTAATGTTTTGCAGAGCTTTTTCGGGACTCAAAAGCAGATATACCAACAAGTCGGGTTTGGGCAAAGTGTTTTCAATTATTGTAAAAAGTTTTGAATACAGAATAAACTCGTCGTCGCTTAAGTTGTTTTGTGCAAAAATCAGCGATTTGAAAATAAAATAGTCGGCTATTGTGTTAGGATAAAACAAATCGGGCTTAGATAATACTGATTTCAGTTGTTGATACCTGTCAGCCAAAAAAGATAATTCCAATGGAAAAGCGTATCTGGCTGGGTCTTTGTAAAATTTTGGCAAAAACGAGTTCTCTTCAAATTGTTCTAAAATCAGTTTAGAACCAAAATCGTTGGCTATTTTTTTTGTCAGAGTAGTCTTTCCTGCGCCTATTATACCTTCTATTGCTATATATTTATAAGGAAACGGATTTGTTTTCATTTTTCAAAAGTTGATTAATTTGCTTTCTTGATGTGTGCATGCTCGTCAGTAGTTTGTCGGGGCAGCGTTTCAGCAATGTATTAATATTCAAATTTAATACTGGATGTTTAAAATTAGGACATATACTGTTAAGCGGTTCTAAAACAAAACGCCTGTCCTGTATATGCGGATGCGGAATCGTTAGAGATTTGCTTTTTACAATAGTTTTATCGTAAAACAAAATATCTATATCAATAATTCTGTCTTCGTATTCGGGTTTAGTTTTAACTCTACCCAAAGTTTTTTCAACCGACAGTAATTTTTGCAAAAGCATCTCGCAACTGAGTTCGGTTTTAATTTTAATGGCGGCATTCAGAAACAAGTTATCAGAATTGTATCCCCAAGGCTTGGTTTCAATAATTGACGAATAGTTTATTACTTCGGCAAAATCTTCAATCAGTTTTACCGAATTAATAATGTTGCTCAGCCTGTCTCCCACATTGCTTCCTATGCTCAAATAAACTATTGCCATATGATGTAAATTTTCAGAAAACAAAAGTAAGACAATTATCAATAATTTAAAACCGATTTCTGAAATAAGAATTAATAAAAAAAACACAAAAACTTAAATAAAATGTACTACCTTTGTTGGATAAAATAAAACGATAGGTTGTAAAACTTATACTATAGCTTGAAACCAAACCAACTGTGGGATAGCTACAAATGTGCAAGTTACGTATAACCTTAAACAGAAAAATTATACAATTATGAAACAGTTTTTTAAATTTATGTTCGCTTCCATGTTGGGCTTTATATTGGCAAGCGTGGTAGTTTTTATCATTTTTATGGGAATGATAGCTTCTGCAATGAAATTTGCAAAATCAGAAGAAGTAAAAGTGTCGCAAAACACTGTATTAACACTGCCTTTGGATATTAGTATTGAAGATAAATACAGCGATAATCCTTTTGCAACTTTCGATTATTCCGATTTCAGCACATCAAAGGCTATGACATTAAATGAAGTTGTAAAAACTTTGGATAAAGCTGCGGAAGATCCAAGCATTTCCGGAATTTTTATGGACATAAGTGCAGTTCCTACCGGATTTGGAAACTTAGAAGAAGTCCGCAATGCACTTATGGATTTTAGATCATCGGGTAAGTTTATTTACGCTTACGCCGATAATTTATCTCAAAAAGGTTATTATATTGCATCGGTTGCCGACAGCGTTTTCTTGAATCCCGTTGGTGGTATGGAATTTAAAGGCTTGGCAACTCAAGTAGCCTTTTTCAGCGGATTGCTAAAAAAATTAGATGTTGAACCGCAAATTATACGTCATGGTAAGTTTAAAAGTGCTGTAGAACCTTTTATTCAGGACAAAATGAGCCCTGAAAATCGTTTGCAAACCGAAGTGTTTTTAGGAAGTATGTGGCAGCATATCCTACAGCAAATTTCTCAAAAACGAGATATTTCGGTTGAAGAATTGAACAATATTGCCGAACAATATTTAATCAATAGTGCCGATGATGCATTGGAACATAAGCTTGTAGATAGATTGGTTTACAAAGATCAGGTTTTGCAAACCATTGCCAACAAAACGGAAGCCAAAGATACAGAGAGTATAAAATTCTTAAAACTTAGCGAATATTTTTCATCGGCAAATGCAAAAGTATCTGAAATAAGCAAAGACAGAATAGCCGTTATTTACGCCTCGGGTAATATTATTAAAGGAAAAGGCAGTGGTGCCAGTAGCGAAGTTATTTCCGATGAAAAAATAAGCAAACTAATACGCAAAGCCAGAAATGACGACAAAATAAAAGCAGTTGTATTTCGTATTAATTCACCCGGTGGCGACGCTTTGGCTTCGGAAGTAATTTGGCGTGAAGCTAAGCTAACCAAAGAAGTAAAACCGTTTATAGTTTCAATGGGTAATGTAGCTGCTTCGGGTGGCTATTATATAGCTTGTCCTGCCGACAAAATTTTTTCAAACCCAACAACGCTAACAGGCTCTATTGGTGTGTTTGGAGTAATTCCTAACATTCAAAAGTTTTTTAGCAATAAATTAGGAGTAACTTTCGATCAGGTTAAAACCAATAAGCATTCCGATTATATTTCCGGACTTCGTCCATTGACAGCAGAAGAAACGCAGTTTTTAACTAAAAACATTGAAGATATTTATACGGTTTTTACAAGTCGTGTTGCCGAAGGCAGAAATATGTCAGTCGCTGATGTTGATAATATCGGTCAAGGTCGTGTTTGGAGCGGTATTAATGCTAAACAAATAGGGCTTGTCGACGAATTTGGCGGACTTAAAGCTGCCGTTGCAGAAGCTGCAAATTTGGCTAAATTGGACTCATACAGAGTGGTTGAATATCCCAAAAGGAAAGACCCAATGGAATTAATTATGGAATCGATAAGCAATATGTCGGAAACTAAAATTAAAAACGAATTTGGCGAGTACTACAACTACATCCAAATGATTAAGCAAGTTAAACAAATGGAAGGCGTACAAGCTCTAATGCCACAAAACTACGACATATACTAATAGAGTAAATTAAATAAGAAAAGGTGTTATGTTTATTAAGAATCATAACACCTTTTTCTTTTTACTTCAACAACTAACTTACACTTGTTGAATTAAATTACAATTAAAACTAAAACGCGAATCCGAATCTAACACCTGTATTTAAAAGTGTTCCGGAGTACGCCATATCTACCCATGTATCGTTGTACCATGGCGAAATGCCACTGTTAAAATTATCAAAAGAAACTCTGATACCGACTCCTGCGAAGGCATCAATGTAAAAATGTCTTCCTATTAACCATTGGTAACCCACCTGAATGGTAGCTCCCACACGACTTACAACAACGTCGACGTCTTTATATTCAACTGTGGTGTACTCATTACCACCTTCAACAAAATTTACGTTTACAGGTTTTTTGTCTTTAAAAAAGTAGTTCTGAAACATTGGTCCGTACTGAAAGTAAAAACCTCCGGGCTTAGTAGTTTTTTGAGAAATAAAGCGACGGTGTTTTATTTCAATTCCGTAGCCAACAACAGGATCATTGTAGTAAGTTTCATAATATCCGTTTGCCGAAATATAGAATGTCGGAGCAATAATCAGCCAGTTATAGCCATCACTAGAGATGCTTCGGTCGTATTCAATTCTTAATCCGCTTCTAAAAGCCGCAACAGGTGCTATACCAACGGCATTTTTGTTTACAGTTATTTGTTCGCTATTTTGAGCGTATAAACCACTAAATGATGTTATAGCTGCAATTAAAATGATTAAAATGTTTGTCTTTTTCATTCGGTTATATTTTAATATTATTTTTCGATTAATAATTTTATCTCGATGCTGAAATCGAGCTTAATAATTCTAAAACGCCGTTTTTGTATTTATATTGTTTTAAACCTTCGTTACTGGTAACAATAAGTATTCCATTATTGTATATTACGTCTTTAGCCGAAATATCACGTATTGAAGCAATTTTTTGGGGATTTTGTTTATCGCTAACATCAAGAATTTTGATACCATTGTCGCAAATGTACAGAGTGTCATTGTTTATATCCAATCCGTTTGGTGCTTCCAAATTATATTCTTTTTTAAGGGTAACGTTATTAATATCAGAAATGTCAATGATTTGAAGCAAATTACTTCCGCTAAAGCATCTGTAGTTGTTAGTGTTTAGGGTAAGATATGCATATCCGTTTTGAGCAACAACAGGGTCGCATGAGCGTACGTGTTCGAAAAAAGTTTTGTATGCAGGAATACTTTTATCGGCGATTGAATATACGTACATTCCGTTATCGGTACCTTACAAAAGTAGGTCGTTATACGCATAAATGGTTTCGGTATAAAAATTCAAAAGATTGCTCGTTACCTTTACCGGATGTTCTTTGTTGATTAGACTTATTGTGTTAAGTTCACTAGTTGTAACTGTGTAAAGGTAATCGTCAACAACATTAAATCGAGCAAGCGAGCCGGCTCTACTGTTGTTTGGACTAATACCGCTATCAGAGTCACTTTTGTTCATCGAACATGATGCTAATACTGTAATTAATACTAATGCAATTATTATTTTTATTGTTTTCATTGTTTTCAGATTTTAAAATAAATTTTTAGAAGTTCTTTTTCCAAGCAACCAAAATCCCGTCTTCAGGTCGGTACAA
>JAQVEX010000080.1 GCA_028697555.1 Lentimicrobiaceae bacterium
AAAACTATCTTGATGAATTTTGCTATAAGTTTAATCGTAGATACTACGGAGAAGCTCTGTTCAATAGATTACTAGTGGCGAGCGTTAGTTATAAAAATGAATTTAGGTACAAATACGGATAATCATTTAAATTTTTTACAAAGGATTACAAAAAACAGATTTGCTGCAAAGGAATTGACCTATAGCACTAAGCATTTTCATTGTTTTCTATTAGATCAATAGGTTTTTCCCTTCGTTTTTTGTTGTGATAAATGTCAATAGCAACAATAATTGCTGCAAAACCCCAAAATGGTACAGCAGCTTTGTCGGTATCTAGGAAATTATTTAAAAATCCATGAAGCAGGTAGGTTGTTATTCCAGCAATTGTTGATGCGGTAATAATTTTTAAAGAATATGATTCGGCATGAATATAATTCTTAACAGCAGTAACAAATATTACCAACGAAACCAATATAAACGACAGCATACCGGGTAATCCTGTCTCAGAAAGCGCCCCTAAATATTCGCTGTGGGCATTTCCCATATCTCCTGCATTAGTGCTTATAATTGTTTTTTCATAAGAAAACTGAAATGGCGCGTAATTAAACTGGTATGTTCCTGGTCCCCAACCAAAAATGGGTTTCTCTTTAAACATTCTCACGGCACAATTCCATCGGTTTATCCTCTCCAAATTTGAAGCATCGGTTGCAACGTTACTAATAGATTTTATGTGCTCGCTAAAATCGGTGGAGGAGTCTTGTTTATTGCCTTCAAGCGACATAAATATCTGATCTTGAAATGCGAAAAATAAACCAACAACTATTACGATACCAGATATTACAACTTTATAATTTATTTTAAATCTTAAAACTATATATACTCCTAATGCACCCAACAAGCTTACCCAAGCTGCACGAGTGTATGATAATGTTATCGCGACAAGGAAATAACCTAAAACCACTCCTGAAATTAGTCTAAGTTTAGATTTTAATTCTTTATTAAAAAGAAAACCTATAAGCACAGGTATAAACATCGCAAGCATTGCACCGTATGATGTGTGATCGTTATAAAACGGATACATTACATAGTTTGCAGAGCTTTGACTGAATCCACGGTTGGCATGTTTTACCATTGTATAAGTTATAACAATGCAAAATGGAATAATGTACAGCCAAAAGAAACGATTAATATTTTCAGGTTTTTTAAAAACTTGCGTTAATAAGAAAAAGAATGGTATTATAAACCATAACGAAGCAACAAAATATTTGATTGAAACAAGAGGCATCGTGCTAGTAAAAATTGTAATAAATCTCCAGGCCAGATAAAAATACAAAGCCAATGAAATTGGATGCCTAGCAACTGATCTGTCGAAATTTCTTTCTAAAAGCTGTTTTAAAATGAAAATAATCAGAATACTTACAAAAATTGGTTCTGTTGGCAAATCAACATTAAAATCAAATCCAGGTGCAAAAGTTGCTAAAGGAACAGAGAGGGGGACTAAAAAAACTGAGTATAGCAAAACCTTATCGAGAGCAAAGAATAGTGCAAAGAAAACTATAATTGCAAGAGGAACAAGATTAAATAAAAAACTCTCTTCCTTAATAATTATCAGCGAATTTGTAATGATAAAAAGAAGTGAAATAGCATAAAATGCTATCAGTTTATATTTTTGCTCCGAAACCGTCATTTGGTTTTTTTAGCTCCTTCAATTATGGAAATAAGTATTGTTCCTGCCATGAATGCTCCTAAAACTGAAAATAAAACAATCAACCAACGCACAGGATAAGACTTTTTATCTGCAGGAAATGGTTTAGAAATTACATGAGAGTAAGTTTGAACTTTACCAGCATCTCTAAGGGCATTTTCATAAATATTCTTAGCAGTGTGCATGTCTGATAGAGCATAATAAAACAAAGAATCGTTTTTATGATACTCCGCGCCATATTCCTGCCAATTACCAAGTACTGTTCTAGCTTCGTCAAGACTTCTACCACTGTAAATTGCCTCGGTATATTTTTCAACCTGAGCTGTCATGTCAAGCATTCCATACTCTGTTCTATAGGTTTTTAATAAATTACCAAGACTGTCTATTTCTTTAACTTTAATATCGAATTGCTTTTTATAAATGCTTACAATTTCTTTTGATTTTTTTATGTTAAGATTAAGAACCAACTTGTCATAAAACGAGATAATTGAATCAGCCATGTCGGAAGCAACCTGAGGATCTATATCTGTTACAGTTATTACAATAGCTTCGTTTGGTGTTTTCTGAATATTAACATTCCCATTATAATACTTAAGGATTTTCCACACGTGATTTGGATCGTCCTTGCTTATTCCATAATGTTCATATAAATCAAATGCATCAACAACCATAAACTTGATGTCATCACTTTGAATAAGCTCAAGCATTTGCTCACTTTCCGATTCTTCGGAGAGTGGTGCAATATTAGCTGGATAAACTACCGCACTAGATTTATATTTTGGCTTTATAAACCAAGAAGAAGAAAACAATGCTCCCATTGCTCCAGCAACAACAGCCAGAACAAGAAGATGCCATTTCCACTTCATTATAAGTGCGAATATACTTTTTGTTTTAAAATAACTTTCCATAACATCGTATTTAGGTAGTTCAAATTCACTTTTTATTTTCTCTAGCTCTGTTTTAAGTTCGAAAAGACTTTTTTTTTTAATGTACTTATCAAATAAAATAAGTAAAATTATTGAAAACAACATTGTTGACAATACACTAACACTAATCGTTAACCAGTAAATCGGATAATGTTTTCTATCAGCAACTTCACCCGGACTTACGATATAAGTGTTTGGCAGGTTTTGCTCAAGGTCAATCTTTGCTTCTCTGTATTTTGCTTCAATTACTGCAAGTTGCTTTACTTCCTCAAACATTTGTTCTTTAAGGATTGAGTGAGAGCTTCCATAAGTCGCAAGCACCTCGAGCTTTTTTTCTATTTCAACTTTTGCTCGTTCGTTCCCAGAAGCAATTGCAATAGCATGCTGCTCACTATACATCTCGGTTTGAGACTTAACATCAATTACACCAAGCTTACTTAAAACAGAAAGAGAATCTTCTATTGCTTTAATTTTTTCTTTTTGTGCAATAAATTCTTTTTCAACAATGATAAATGCCTTAGTTGCGCGCTCTCTTTGAATATTTGCATAGATACTATCAACGAGTGCTGCAATATCGTTTGCTATTAAGGCCGCCGTGTCTGCGCTTTCATCCAAAACATCAATACGGATAGACATATATTCGGTTCGCGAAATCTCTATGTTTGCATCGTATTTGCGATATAAACTTGTATAAGCATATTTTGCTCCAGGATCAATTCTATAATGCCTAAACAAATCATACTTTTCAATAATTCTGTTACGAATTTCGGATGATAACAAAATTTGCATTAATTGCTCAACATCCTCCTCTTCCCCAAAATTCAAAATTTCCTTTTTTTGCTGACTTTCGGTAATAAGTGCCTGCGAAATACTTCCTGATGATGTCGGAAATAAAATTACAGTAGATTTAAACTTGGGAGGAATGCTTATGCAAACAATTAACGAAACTATAGCAGAAACCACACCAATAACGAACAATGCTATTTTGTACTTAGAAATAAATCCTACAAAATCAGTTAAGTTAAATACATTATCCTGTTTCGTTTCCTGCATCACTATTTTGTTATTTTCAGCTCACAAAAATATAAAATTTATTAAATAACTTATTTTTTTTTTGTGACTAATAAATATTTCTGCTTACCATAACTAATACACAGTCGTTAACAACAATAACCCCCTTGTCTGTAAGTTGCTTTTGGAAATCGGGATTGTATGTGCCAGGATTAAAAATTATGCGACGAGGAAGATTTGATAGAATTAGATCATAATATTTTTCCTGATTTTCTAGTGATAAATACATCGCTATAGTGTCAATTTTTAAATCTTCGGGGTAATAATTCTGAATTGAAAGACCACTAATTTCTCCAGTTTTTACTCCAACGGGTATCACTTGCTTTCCCTCCGAGGCTAATAATTCGGTAGCTCTGTATGAATATCTGCGGGGGTTTGGACTGGCACCTAAAACTATGTGAATCATAAACTAAAACTATTTTTTTACAAAGTTATTAATTATGTAATATGAATCAAAAAAAATACGTTTATTTGCTAAAATACGAGATTGAATTTTATGAGCAAATTATTGAAAATATTTTTGGTGTTTCTTTTAACAATTAGCTATATCTATCTGCATTCACAAGAGTGTGGGTTTTTTAGAAAGCAAGTTGTTTTAGACCCAATGAATACACAGTACTACATTTTTAGAATTCCATCAATTGTCACTACCCAAAAAGGAACAATAATGATTTTTGCTGAAGGTCGCAAAGGCAGAGGGGGAGATTGGGATCCTTCAAATATAGTTTTTAGGGCAAGTTATGATAAGGGTAATACTTGGACAGATATCTCAATTCTAGGAGATTACGGAATTACTACTTGTTCAAACGCAGTTCCTATTTTCGATTACTTCGAGAATAAGCTGCATGTTGTTTATACTGTTGGTTATTCAATCGTTTACTATACCTGTAGTTCTGATGATGGCCTATCGTGGGAAAAGCCAGTTAATATTACTGCTTCTTTTGAAAAAATCAAAGCAGAATATCCTTGGAAGGTTATCGCTACTGGCCCTGGTCATGGAACTCAGCTAAGCTCAGGGCGAATAATTGTTCCTGTTTGGATGTCGTCTAGTGGCGCAGTTGATTCTGCAACTAATACTCTTGCACATCATCCATCAATTTCAACGGTTTTATTTAGCGACGACTTTGGCAAAACATGGGAAACAGGAGATATTATAAGCCCGAATAACGACACTCTTATATTTCCTAACGAAGCCATTTGTGTCGAAACTGCCGATGGGTTTGTAATGTTTAACATGAGAAACGAATCACCAAATTACAGAAGATTGGTTTCTATAAGTCCAAATGGTGTTAGCAATTGGACAAGACCATACTATTCCGACAATTTCTTCGAGCCAATTTGTCATGCTTCGATGATTAGATATTCTATTCGTCCTTTTCAAGACCAAAATCGGATTCTCTTTGTTAATCCCGACAGTAGAATGTCGCCCTGGAGCATGAAAAGAGGTACAACAAGCAAGGCGGCACCTAAAAGAGAGAGATCGAATCTTACATTAAGAATAAGTTATGACGAAGCCGTAACTTTTCCCGTTTCGAAAGTAATCGACCCTGGCATTGCAGGTTACTCAGATTTAGCAATTGACTCTACGGGAGTAATACATTGTATTTACGAATCGGGCATGAAAAACAACAATAAATTTCTTCCATCAGCTATCACTATGGTATCGTTCGACCTTCAATGGGCCACAAATTGCAAAGACTCTTTATCGGTTAATGATATGCCGATAAATTCCAATATGATATGCGCTGCTGACAAGCAGAATAATCCTCAGCCGATAAAAAAGAAAAAATACAATCGATTTAGGAAAAAAGCTCCAAGGACTTGCTAGTTGAGTTGAAAAAATATTGGAATTAGATATGACACAGGAACTGGCTTCCCTCTCTGCTTTCCTGGAGTCCATTGTGGCAAAAGTTCTATCACCCTTTTTGCTTCTTGGTCTAATGACGGGTCAATTCCTCGCACAATACTAACATTTGTTACTTTACCATCAATGTCAATTACAAATTGAACGTATACTTTCCCAGAAATCATATTTTGCTTTGCCTCTTCGGGATAAGTGACATTATCTGCAATAAATTTTAAGAGAGCACTATCTCCTCCCGGATATATAGGTTTTTGCTCAACCATAACGAATGCGATGGGTTCAGGCTCAGAATTATCTTCCTCCGCCACTTCGAAATC
>JAQVEX010000081.1 GCA_028697555.1 Lentimicrobiaceae bacterium
TTGGTATATCGTGTTTTTGCCGTAGTAAAACGAGATGAACCGTACTATAGACTGGCTGTTTGAAACACCAAAGATAAATTTTTAAAAAAAACTTAAAAATAATTTGTTTTTAACTTAGAATACTCAGCCACCACAATGACCGAAAATGTATAAAAAAAAGTTGCGAGGTTTCCCGCAACTTTTTTTATCACTCATCACCAACCACCATTCACCATTCACTATCTTGTAACAACTATCTTCTTATTAACAGCTTGTGTTGAATTAACCACACTTACTACGTAAATGCCCGGAACAAATGGGGCGTTTGTTATAAAGGTGTCGGTTAGGAATACTGTGTTGCTGCTGACTAATTTGCCTTGCATGTCGTATACATTGACCATAGTTTTGGTGTTTTGCATGCTCGGTACGCTTACAACAATTTGCTTATTGTTGTTTACGTAGATTACGTTTTCGTCAGCTAAGTCGAAAGGTGTGTCGGAATATATAGCGTTTACAAGTTTTAGCTCGAAACGGTTGTCGCCGTCGGTATTTTCATGATTGAAAGTGTAAACAGGGTTTTGACGTAAGTTTATGGTTCTGTTTACTTTCTTGTCAATCAAGTAAGGAGTAATATCGCTTTGTAAGCTGCTTATGTCGGCAACAAATTCTACTTCTGTTGATACACCAAGTGTGAAGCAAAGCGGTATAACAGTTTCGTGTTGCTCTAGCGGTAAGGCATTAATTGTTAGATATTGGTTGTCGGCGTTGATGCTGCTAAGTTGTGGAGCTTCTCCCGAGCCAATCATCTTAAGCATATCGCCTTCGTCGGTACCTGCATTCCATTGGCTATTGAAAGAAAATAGTATTTCGTCTTGCAACTGGTTACCGTTGGCAGTAATACGCATGATGTTTTGTTGTGTACCCGGGCTGTAAAATGCTACATCGCCGCTTATTCTACAATCGTTGGTAAGTGTTAGTGTTCCTGCAGTAGCACGAGGTGTCTTGCATTTTATGAAAAATGCTTGACCTATTGATATATTTGAGCCACTAGGAGTTGTACCATCTCCGATAGCCTCATTATAGGCTCTATATGTACCATTATCCCATACCCAAAAACCTTTGATTAAATCGTCAGGATATGGATAAGTTGCAGAACTTTGGATTACCGAAAAGTTTATATGCGATGGATATGGATTTGGTACAAAGTTAAATCCTTGACTATTTATATTATTTGAATAATTGTATGGTATTTCAAAGTTGCCGTGATTGAAAGTACCGGTATAATTGTAGGTTGTATTAGCACCGGGGAAGTATGTTAAATATCCTTGGTTTACGAATAGCCCAGTAGTAGTAGATGCACCCATACCTTCCCACTGGTTGAGTGATTCGTCAAACCTATACAAGTACGAACCTGTAAATATACCGCTTTGTGGATTTGCACCTTGTACAAGCGGAACACTTACACCGTGGTAGCAGTTTGCCGTAAGGGTTTCATTACCGGTAACATAACGTTCAATATTTCCACTTGCTGCAAAGTTGTGTAAAAGTGTACCGGTTTTAATAACATCTGTTTCGACTTCTGCGCTTTTGATATTAAATTTGGCAACGGCAGGGTCACTTGCCGGGTCGGTATTAGGTGTTTTGCTAAATACGGTACCGTTAATTTTTAAGTTAATATTTGGTTGAATTGTAAATGTTGTATTTCCGGCACTTTTTATTACTATATTGTCAAATTTGTCATAGTTTTTGTCTATATTCACAGCGTTGTGATTAAGAATAAGGTTGTATTTTGCAAAACTTGTTGGGTCAATATCATAGCTGGCAGCTAAGGTATAATCAGCACCTTCGGTTAAAACTGCACCAAAACCACCTAAGTTGGCTGTGTGATTTTGAGGGCTAACTACCCATTCGCTATTTGCAGCAGTTGTACCAAAAGATGTAACTTTTGTATCAGTATAACCCTGTGTTACATCAAGTTTGCGTAATAAAGTTTTGTTTGCAGTAGCATTAGCTACACCTGCAACATCCCAACCCGTACCTGGGTCTTCTCCTATTTTTCCAAATATATCACAGGTTACGTCATTGTAAACAACTTCTAAGGCATCGTTGCCGGTAAAACTCATAACGCCACTTGCAAAATCGCCATATTCCTTAATACCCATATCCGCAGCAGCACCGTTATTATATATAACACAAACTTTACCTGCTCCTAAATTTCCAGTAAGATTGCTTACTGTACCACCTGTTGGTGTTGTTTTACCATTAGCATAATTTTTTACCTGCAACAAAGCTAAATCAATAACATCATTAGTGCCATTATATATTTCAATGGCTTTATTATTGCTGGTACCCCTGATATATTCTGAAATAAATATTTTTGGTACACCTGTGGAAGCAACAATGCTAAACATTTCACTAGAAAATGTTGAATAAGATTCGGGAGTTAATACTATTTGATAGTCGCTGTCTATTACCTGATCGGCAGGAATAATCCAGCGGCATGTTTTATCGGATACAGGTACGGTTGCTATGTTATACTCAAGACTACCACCCTTATATAAATCAACAGAAACATTGGTAGCATCGGGAATGTTTGAATATGTCCAACTAATATAATGAGTAGAACCTTGTTCCCAATATATTATACCTTCGGGGTTGATAAAAGTGATTGAAGGAGGTGGTGGAGCAACTATACTAAATACTCCACTGGTTCCTGTTGCGGGAGATGTAGCTTCTTCTATTTTAATTGTATAATCGTTGCCTTCTGTAATACTTGAAGAGATATTATTCCAAGCCCAAGATTTATCATTAATAGTTACGCTTGGTGCTAAAGTTTGCGAATATACATTATTCTTGTACAAATCAATTTTAACTGTAGCAGTTGGGTAAATATTTGCATACGTCCAAGTAATATCATGATTAGAGCCGTGCTCCCAGCTGTTGCCAGCTTCAGGAGAAGTAACGGTTATGGTTGGGACAGGAGCGACAATACTAAATTGTCCGCTTGGATCTGATGCACATTCGGTTGCGGCTATTATAATTGTATAGTCGGTGCCTAATGTTTGATCGGTAGGAATATCCCAATCCCAAGTTTTTGTAGATACAGATTGTCCTGTTATTAAATTTTTAGAAAATGCACCACCTTTATACAATTTAATATCAACGGTAGTTGAAGTAAGATTTGCATAATTCCAAGTAATGGCGTGTGTAGTGCCTTGTTCCCAATTTTCGCCACCTACAGGAGAGGTAACGGTTATTGATGGTGATGGTGGAGCAACTATACTAAATACTCCACTAGTTCCTGTTGCGGGAGATGTAGCTTCTTCTATTTTAATTGTATAATCGTTGCCTGCTACAATACTTGAAGAGATATTATTCCAAGCCCAAGATTTATCATTAATAGTTACGCCTGTTGCTAAAGTCTGCGAATATACATTATCCTTGTACAAATCAATTTTAACTGTAGCAGTTGGGTCAATATTTGCATACGTCCAAGTAATATTATGATTAGAGCCGTGCTCCCAGCTGTCGCCAGCTATAGGAGAAGTAACGGTTATGGTTGGGTCGGTGCCGGCATATTCTGTCCATGTAAATGTATCAAATGTAGCTTGTTGGTTTCCTGTTGTACCGGTAGCATATATTTTAATCGTTACTTCTCCAGCTAAATTTAAACTTAATGGTGCTGGATCAGGGAAAGTGTAGATGGTTGTTTGAGCTCCATTACCACTACCGAACTCTGGAATATCGTACGTTGTTGTTGTTCCGTTATGGATTACATCAACTTTGTATGTTCTGGTTTTCGCAGCAGTAAATGCTTTTCTATATTTAAAAGAAAATTCACCTATACCGTTAATGAACGTGGCAGATAATGATGATGGTTCATCAGAGCGCCTTAACATGATACCCTTATCTTCAATAGCGTAACTCCCTTCATCTCTTGAATGAACATAAGACCATTGAACATTATTAACGCCAGTAAATGAACCATCACCATAAGAAGCTGTGGCATTTGATGCATTAAATTTTTCAGTATAAGTTTGTGCACTCAACCCAAGTGCAACAAACAAAAAGAAAGTTAATAATAATGTAAATTTTTTCATGATAATATAAATTTATTAATTTAATTATGAGTTTATTTCAGAAAACTATGGTTTTAAGTTATATGCAAATATATTAAAATTTTACAAAAAACTTAACTATGTGCAAAAATATATAAGAAATATTACCTTATTGTTAAGTGTAGGTGAAAGTTATGTTTAGCTTTTGGCTTTTGGCTATTGGCTGTTGGCTGTTGGCTCTTGGCTTTTGGCTCTTGGCTCTTGCGGGTTTCGGGTTGCAGGGTGCGGGGTACAGCACTTCGCTCATTGTGGTTTTAAACCTAACAGGTTTCAAAAACCTGTTAGGTTTTTTACAAACGATATTAATCCCCATTTTCGGCATTTCGATACACCGATATTTCGCTTTGCTCAATATCGGCACTCAATGACCGAAAATGTCGAAACTCGAAACTCAATACTCTAAACTATCGACAAATATATTTATTTCCCAAATTGTGGTTTTAAACCTAACAGGTTTCAAAAACCTGTTAGGTTTTTTACAAACGATATTAATCCCCATTTTCGGCATTTCGGGCTTCGGTACCTCGGCTACGCTCGGTAACCACAAGCTCAGTGACCACACTCAATGACCGAAAATGTCGAAACTCGAAACTCAATACTCTAAACTATCGACAAATATATTTATTTCCCAAATTGTGGTTTTAAACCTAACAGGTTTCAAAAACCTGTTAGGTTTTTTACAATATCATCCAAAAAGTTCAATACGTTTTTAAAAAAATTGCGTGGCATGCAACTTTTTTAGCCTTTGGCATTTGGCTTTTGGCTGGTGCGGGGCAATTGGCAATTAACAATTAGCAATTACTTTTGCAGGCACGCTTTACAAAAGCGCGCCAACAAATTTTTATTATTATAGACGCTCGCTCGCTTTTGCAAAGCGAGCGGGGGATTTAACAAGTTAATGCTTTCAGAAACAATTACCACAGATGCAATCGTGCGGTAGCGGGGGGGAGGTTATTGGACATTGTTTTGATATAAGGACTTGCCACACGATACAATCGTGCGGCAGCGGGGGGGTTTTTTACAATATCATCCAAAAAGTTCAATACGTTTTAAAAAAAATTGCGTGGCATGCAACTTTTTTAGCCTTTGGCTATTGGCTCTTGGCTGGTGCGGGGCTCTTGGCAATTAACAATTAGCAATTACTTTTGCAGGCACGCTTTACAAAAGCACGCCAACAAATTTTTATTATTATAGACGCTCGCTCGCTTTTGCAAAGCGAGCGGGGGATTTGCAAAATCGAGTGAGTGGAGGTTATTGGACATTGTTTTGATATAAGGACTTGCCACACGATACAATCGTGCGGCAGCGACGGGCTCTTGGCTGTTGGCTCTTGGCTGTTGGCTCTTGGCTGTTGGCTATGTTTTGCCAACGGCTAAAGGCTAACGGCTAATGGCTAAAAAGTTGCGGGTTAGTTAGGAGTTGGGAGTTATGGTTTTAAACCTAACAGGTTTCAAAAACCTGTTAGGTTTTTTACAAACGATATTAATCCCCATTTTCGGCATTTCGGGCTTCGGCGGGCTCAGCCACCG
>JAQVEX010000082.1 GCA_028697555.1 Lentimicrobiaceae bacterium
GGCTGTTTATGGTGTATTGTAGGTTCAGGTTGACAGGCAATTCCCTGCTCCTTTCGGATATGAACTTAAAAATTAGAGAATCGGGTTGTACGTTATTTACTTTACAATTGAACGAAAACTGTTGTTCAATGCTTGTCAGCAAGTCTTTTGTAAGTATATAATAGTACGAATAATTCCCTTTTGTGAATGTTCTGGCGTAGTCGAAGCTGACTTCAACACTTTTCCTGCTACCCAAACTTTTTTGTTTTATAATATCAAACCCCTTAGCGGAATAATTAACACAAATAGCTGGCAACGAGTCGTTTACCAATATCATGTTTTTAGGTTTATTGCTAAAGGTTACATTATAATAGTCGTCGGAATTGTAGTTTTTAGAAAGTTTGACATAAAACCACACAGCTACGCTTATCAATAGGCATAATAGAATTGCTATTGAGTTACGTGAAATTTTCTGACGAAAAACAAAATTTCTCATCGTAGTTGTAGATTAGTCGGTAAAATACAGCACCGAGCAGAACTTTATTTCAATTCGAGGTTATTTTTTATCTTGATCTGTCAATTGATCTTGAGCACTCGAACCTATAGCCGATTTTTCTATTCTAATTCTAACGTTGTTTTCAACTTCAATAGTAACTGTAGTTTCTTGTACTTCAACAATTTTTCCGTGTATTCCACCAATTGTAACAATTTTTTGACCTTTGGTTAAGCTTTCGCGGAATTTTCTTTGTTCTTTCTGACGTTTGGTTTGAGGTCTGATAAAAAACAAGTAAAAGATAACGAAAATTACCAAAAGAAATATAAGCGAACTTCCCATACCACCGCCGCTAGCGCCCTCGCCTTGTGGTGGTGCCATTAATAATACGTTTAAAAAATTCATAGTCTTAGTTTTTATTTATGATTAAATATTTATTTTTTTACAAATTTTCAGGGTTAACAACTTTGGCTTGTATTTTCAATACAGTAGTGTTGGGCTGCGTATTGCTGACTACTGTTACCGATTTATTGTTAAGCCCGACTCTGCCTTCCGAATTGAAACTTACATCAATTGTGCCCGAATTGCCCGGAGCAATAGGTTTGGTTGAGAATTTTGTTACTGTGCAACCGCACGATGAGTGTACAGCCGAAATAAGTAAAAAGCTTTCGCCTTTGTTGGTAAACTTAAACGAGTAGGTTACGTCTTCACCGTTTACAAGTTTGCCAAAATCGTGAAAATACTTGTCGAATACAATTATTGGCAATCCCTTTTTCGAATCGGGTGAATCAGCCGTTGAAGGATTATTCACCATATTTTCCGAGCTTTTTTTGTTGCCACCCTTGCACGAAACAAGAAAAATTAACGATAAAATTAATAATAGTTTTACTGTGTGTTTAAGCATTTTACTTACTTTGTTTCATTACTTTCAAGCACAAAAGTAATATTTATTTTATAATCGAATGTTAGTTGTTGTTAATAATTTGGATATGGAATGTGGCTATGAATAAACAGCCATTTTCGCAACTTTTACTAGTTAATCAACCCCCTGCCGGTTTTATTAATTTTTCCTTCTTTGATAAGTTCTCCGATAATTTTATCCAAAATTCCGTTTATAAACTGTTTGCTATTGTCGGTTCCGTATTCCTTTGCTATTTCAATGGCTTCGTTTAGGGTAACTTTAACAGGAACAGAATCAATGTGTAGCAGCTCTGCCAAAGCCATTTTTATAATTATCATATCTATTAAGGCGATACGTTCAATTTCCCAGTTTATCAGGTTGTTTTTAATAATTTCTTCAAACTCTTGATTATGAAGTATTGAATTTCTGAAAAGTTGAATAGTAAATTCCAAATCTTCGCTTTTTTCAGTTTTGTTGGCATCTTTATAAAGCGGAGGTAGCGGATGCAGTTCCGATTTGTTTTTGCTCCACTGTTTTATTGTCAGGTCAGCCATCATAATGGCAATTTCGAAATCTTCTTCCCACGAAATATTTATTTCGGCTAGTACACTTTTAAGCCATTCCGAATTAGACAGCACGTTTAGCAGTTCGTTTCTTACTAAAGCCTTATCCTGATTGTAGTTGTTACTCTCGTTGTTCATATACTGCTCAAAAGCTTCCGTTGCTGACAGAGCGTTGTACAAACTTCTGAACAAAGGTTGTTCTTCCGACCAATTTACACTTAGAGCTGCTATCTTGCTTTTAAGGTCTTGATTGTTCTCAAACTGATGTATAAGTTGGTTGTTTATAAAATTCAAGTTAGGATTAAGGTCTTCTGCAGTGGGCAATAGTTTTTGTTTATTCTCTTCAATTTTTTTCTCCTTCCATCTTTTAACTTCAATAAGTGCAGAAAGTATGTATATATACAGGTCGTATATTTCGTCGATATTTTTCAGTAAATTTTTTTCTGCTGCTGGTAATTTTATAGTTGGATTTTGAAAAAAAGCATAAATTGCTTGCAAACACTTAATTCTAAGTTGATGTCGAGTAATCATTTATTTAAAGTACTTTTTTTATTATCAGATTTCAGCCTGCAAAAATATAAAACAAACCGAAATTAGAAATAGACTTGTGATAAAAAATAGAGTTTCGAGTTCTGAATTCTGAGTTGGAATTGCTTATAACTCAATACTCAATACTCGTAACTCACCCATCACCCATCACCCATCACTCATCACCCATCACCAAAAGCCAACGGCTAATGGCTAACAGCCAACAGCTAATAGCATATAAGTAAAGAAAATGAAATGACATATCGACAAAAATTGAATTAAACTAAAATTCCAATAAATTTATCAACAAAACGGCAATATTTTTGTACAAACTTTATAGAGTGAAAATAAAAATGTATTTTTGCATTATCAAAAAATAATAATTTAATAATTACAGGCATGGATGAACTTGAACCTATCGGAACACGAGATGATGTTTTTTCAAGAATTGTAAAAGCAGGAAAGAGAACATATTTTTTTGACGTAAAAAGTACACGCAACGGTCAGTTGTACATTACGATAACCGAAAGCGTTAAGCGTTTTGACGAAGAACAAGGTAAGTACACTTATCGTAAGCATAAATTATTTTTGTATAAAGAAGATTTTGAGAAATTTTCGCACGGCTTAGAAGATGTACTATCGTTTATTGAAACGGGAGTAGAGCCACCGGAAAGAGAATATCCGCCATACAATAGTTTCGATAATACTGACGAACAAAACGACGAATAAATCGTTTTTTGAGTATAATTGTTTCTTGTATAAACTTGTTTTAAAGGTAAGTTTTTGTCTGATATTTATTGCGTTCAAATTCTTTCTTGTAGTAAAACAAGTAAATTTAACCAATGTAAAAATTTAATTACTATATGGGCAAAGTAATAGCTATAGCTAATCAGAAAGGAGGAGTAGGTAAAACAACAACAGCCACAAATTTGGCTGCATCACTGGCTATATTGGAGTATCCAACGCTACTAGTAGATGCCGATCCGCAAAGTAATGCAACTATGGGAGTAGGCTTTAATCAAGAGGATATTAGAGCAAGCGTTTACGAGTGCATAATGGACGAAGCCGATACAAAAGAAACAATTATAAAAACTCCAATCCCTTATTTAGACCTTCTTCCGGCTAAAATAGATTTGGTTGGAGCAGAATTGGAATTGGTCGATTTTTCAAATCGTGAATTCAGACTTAAAAAAGTAATCGAACCTGTTAAAGACGACTACGAGTTTATTATTATCGATTGCTCCCCATCATTGGGATTGGTTACGGTAAACTCATTGGTAGCAGCCGATTCGGTTATTATTCCCGTGCAAAGCGAATATTTTGCTTTGGAAGGTTTAGGCAAACTGCTTAATACCATTAAGATAGTGCAGGCTAATTTCAACCACGATTTGGATATTGAAGGTGTTTTGCTTACAATGTACGATGCACGTTTGCGCCATTCCAATCAGGTTGTTGAGGAAGTTAAAGTGCATTTTCAGGATATGGTTTTCGACACAATTATTTCCCGAAATGTGCGTTTACCCGAAGCCCAAAGCTATCATCAACCTGCCTTAACTTATGATGTTAACAGTTCAGGAGCTATTAACTATTTGAATTTAGCCCGAGAAATATTGCAGAAGAATAACAAAACTAAGTTTTCTAAAACTTAATTTATAAAATATAAAAATGAGTAGTTCAAAAAGAAAAGCAGCATTAGGTAGAGGTTTAGAGGCAATACTTAGAAGTCCCGAAACTGATATTACATCAAAAGACATATCGGGGAATTACGTAGTAGGAGCTATTGCCGAGATAGAGCTGTATAAAATTAGTACAAACCCGTTTCAGCCCCGCGAAAACTTTGAGATGAAACTCTTACCGAATTAGCCGAGTCTATCAAAAGTCAGGGTATTATACAGCCACTTACCGTTCGGAAAATGGGTTTCGACAAATATCAACTTATTTCGGGCGAAAGAA
>JAQVEX010000083.1 GCA_028697555.1 Lentimicrobiaceae bacterium
TGAGTTCAGCCCGACAACCGTTAACGTTTATAGCACAAGGGAAATTTTAGATACGCTCACGCAGATAAATACTCTTCCTGTTGTAATACAAAACATAGACTCAAACATCAACGTTAGCGTGCCTTTGCTTAAGACAGTAAACAACAATTTAGTCAAATATTCCGACGATTCGGTACGTATTGGTATTAAAGTCGTTCAGGTTACCGAAGATGATATCAAAATCAGGATTACTCCCGAAGATAAATCGCAGAAAATAGAGTTTTTTCCTTACGAAGTAAGCGTTATTTACAGGGTTCCGTTAGATATGTACAAAATGGTCGATAAAAGTCAGTTTGTCATTACGGCTACAATTATGCCCGATAGTGCAAGAAAAATAAAGCTGAACGTTGAGAAAAAACCCGATTTTGTTAAGATTGTCAGAATAGAACCTACAAATATAGAATATCTTAAAATAGTAGAATAAATATTTGTACCGATGAAAAAAATTGGTTTAACCGGTAACATGGGTAGCGGAAAAACAACCGTTGCGCAAGTCTTTATGGCTCTTGACATTCCGGTTTACAACTCCGATTTTGAAGCCAAAAAATTGTACTACGACCCTGAAATTGTTGATAGGTTGGTTTCATTTTTTTCAGAATCTATCATTGGCGAAAACAATAACATCGATACAAAAAAGCTCGGTCAAATTGTTTTTAAATCGCCGGAAAAACTCGAATTCCTCAATAGTGTTATACATCCAAAAGTAACTGACAACTTTGAGCAGTGGTGCAAGCAACAAAACTCCGAGTACATAATTATGGAATCGGCTATTATTTTTGAAGCCGACTTAGTTCATTTGTTCGATAAAATTATAACAGTTACAACTCCTGAAGACATTATTATTGAACGAGTTACAAAACGAGACAAAATAAGCGTTGAAGCAATAAAAAGTCGCTTAAATAATCAGTGGTCTCAAGAAAAGAAAGCAAAATTATCGGATTTTGTTATAAATAACGATGGTGTTGCTGATTTGCTTCCGCAGGTGTTAGCGGTACATGATGCAATACTTGACAGTTGATTTGTTATATAAATCCATCTTTCGTTCTTTTGTAATATTTGTGATTGTTGCGGGGTGCGTGTTGCGGGGTGCGTGTTACAAATTAAAATTTGAACTTCTAATAATTTATAATTTAATAAGTTCCACACATGTTCACTCATCACTCATCACTCATCACTCATCACTCATCACTCACCACTCACCACTCACCACTCACCACTCACCACTCATCACTCACCACTCACCACTCACCACTCACCACTCACCACTCACCACTCATCACTCATCACTCACCACTCACCACTCACCACTCACTAATTGCTCACGAATGTCGTTTTAACTTCAAAATATCCTCCTGGGTATTCCACAGGAAATCCTGCAACATTAATTGTAGGTTTCAGTTTTAGCATAAATCGGGTTGGTTTGTTTCCGACATCTAACAAATTGTACGCGAAATTTAAAACAGCTTCACCGCTCTTACCGCTTAAGACTTGTTTTAAGTCGAAGTTCATATTTACAGGAATAGTGCCAATACTGTTGGCGTTTATTGTGTACGATTGAGACAAAATTCCTCTCGTCATCTCTATGTCGTCTATAAAAAGTATCCAATCTAAGGCTGTAACTCCTGCTTTTTGATTATTTGGATTTTTTACTCCCACATTTAATGTAAAACTCAAAGGTAAATTGCCTTGAAATATAGCATTGGTGAGTCTTGCGTAGTCGGCAATACTAATATCGCTTGCCGATTTCACATTTTGGAAATTTACATTAGCCAATGTTAAATTACTTACATCGTTGAGTTTAAATTCGCATTTAGCCAAATTAGCCATATGTGCAACTTGCATCAGCGAATCGCAAGAAGTGAAGATTAAAACACTTATGAAAAATATGGTTGCTTTTTTTATTAGTTTCATACGTTTATAATTTTAGTTAGTAAAAAATCGCATTGCTTATATTACTTGTTTGGAGCGTAAAAGTAATACTTTTAAACGACATATAAACAAATATGTTTTAACTTTGTCGGCTCAAACTTAAAATAAAAACATTATATGAAATCATTTTATTTGTGGTTGCTTGCATTTTTGATAACGATTGCAGCTGCTTATTTTCAGAGAGTTACAGGTCCAACGCATAGCAAAAAGGACAATATCGAAATAAACGACAACATTTATAAGTACAAGCTAATTAGGTCGGCAAACAACGACAAAAATGCTGAAATAAAACTATCAATACCCGACACAACAGTAAGTGGATATATTACGTATAAGAGATACAAAAGCCACGATACACTAACAACCGACGCACTAACTCGTGAAGGCGATAATCTTATTTACAGGCTACCACAATTGGAAGCTGCCGGAAAAATTATGTACAAAGTTACGCTACTTTCCCAAGGCGAGACTTATACCCTATCGGGAAATAAAGATGAAGGGTTTGTTGTTATGAGATACAAAAATCCTGTGCCTGCTTTTATTCTTATTCCTCACATATTAGTAATGTTTATTGGTATGATGTTTAGTACTCGTACCGGAATTGAAGCCGTTGCAAAAGGCAAAAAAACGTATAAGTATGCAATCGCAACACTTGTATTGCTTATAGCAGGCGGTGTATTAGGAATGTTTCTGCAGAAATACGCTTTCGGACAATATTGGACAGGCTTTCCATTCGGACACGACCTAACCGATAATAAAACATTGGTATTGGCAATTATCTGGATTATTACGGTTCTGAAACTTAAAAAAGACCGCAATAATAGATTTTGGGCGATTTTTGCTTCAGTAATTGTAATATTAATTTATCTGATACCTCATAGTGTATTAGGTTCGGAGATTGATTACACAAAGGCTGAAAACTTATAAAATAAAGCATGAATATTTCTGCAACACTTATTATTGTCATTATTACTTCGGCTGTTTCTATCGCTGCTTTTAGCAATAGGAATCTTTTTAGGCGACTGCTTTTTAATGCATACGATATAAAGAATTTTAAAAATTATTACCGATTTGTTACGTACAGCTTGGTGCACGCTGATTGGGTTCATCTGATAATAAATATGTTCGTTTTGTTTTCGTTCGGAAAAATGACGGAAACATATTACAAATATTTTTTTGGCAACATATGGATATTGTACTATTTGCTTTTGTACATAGGAGCTGTGCTGATTTCAATACTTCCTGCGTATAAAAAGCATTACGACGACTATTCTTACAATGCCGTAGGAGCTTCGGGAGCTGTATCGGCGGTGGTTTTTGCAAGCATAATTTTCGACCCTTTGGGAAAAATCTTCATCTTCCCTATTCCTATTGGCATTCCGTCTATATTGTTTGCGGTATTGTATTTGGCTTACTCGTGGTACATGAACAAAAAAGCAAACGACAACATCGGACACGATGCACATTTTTGGGGTGCAATTTTTGGGTTTGTTTACACAATCCTGCTAAAACCTAAATTGATTTTGTTTTTTATAGATCGGTTCTTTTAATAGCAAATATGGTTGTAAATAAGACTATTAGAAGTAGTATGTGAAGTAGGTTGCCATTAGCCATTAGCTATTAGCCGTTGGCTAAGCTCAGCCAAAAGCCAAGAGCTAAAGGCTAATAGCCAAAATTGTTCATTGCGCATTGAAGATTGCCTCGAACCACGCAGCACGCAACCCTACTGTTTTTCCGCTCTAAGCGTTCTATCTAGAATTTTAAGTTGTTCTTCTAATAGTTCCAACTCGGCTTTACCTTTACTAATCTTCTTTTCGTACTCGTCTTTATAAAGATTGCTTTGTTTAGAGTTGGCAAAGAATCCAATATTGTTTTCCCACAATAAAATTTCTTCTCTCAGCTTTTCAATCTTGTGCATTAAAGCCGATTTCTCACGACTGATAATTCTGTCAGCTTGTGGTTGATCTTTAATTTTGTGTAACTTCTCTTTAAAGTTGGTTTTGTTATATTCAATATTATCTACTCTAAAATGATCGTACAAGAAATCTAACAGTTGCTTGTATTGGTTTTGTATTTTATCTTTTTGCTTGATAGGTACAAATCCAATTTCTACCCATCGTCTTTGAATATCTTTTAGTTTTTCAAAGCTATCAGGATTTTTCAAATTGTCTTTAAGTTCCGTTAATTCTTTAAGCAATTCGTTTTTAAGCGCTAGGTTTTCTTCTTCGCTACCGGTTTTTTGTTTGTAGTACGCTTGTTTTGCATCAAAAAACTTATCACAAGCAGCTCTAAATCGTTTCCAAATTTTTTCGTTATGCTTACGCGGAACCGGTCCTATGGTTTTCCACTC
>JAQVEX010000084.1 GCA_028697555.1 Lentimicrobiaceae bacterium
CGAAACCGTGCCGGCAATGAGCATAAATAAAGTATGCGGCTCCGGTTTGCGCACAGTATCATTGGCGGCACAGTTTATTAAAGCCGGCGACGCCGATATTATTCTTGCAGGCGGAACCGAAAGCATGACAAATGCACCGTATGCGTTGCCAAATGCTCGCAGTGGTTATCGCATGGGCGACGGTAATATTGTTGACGTTATGATAAAAGACGGATTATGGGATATTTTTAACGATTACCATATGGGCGTTACCGCCGAAAATATTGCCGAAAAATGGAATATATCGCGTGAAGAGCAAGACCAGTTTGCCTTACAAAGTCAGTTAAAAGCCGAAAGTGCGATTAAAAATGGAAAATTTAAAGACGAAATTGTGCCGGTTGCTATACCGCAGCGAAAAGGCGATCCTATAATTTTTGATACCGACGAATTCCCAAGACCGGGCACTACCATAGAAAATCTACAAAAGCTAAGACCAGCCTTTAAAAAAGACGGAACCGTTACAGCCGGAAACGCTTCGGGAATTAACGATGGAGCAAGTATGGTTGTGGTGATGTCGGCTGATAAAGCAAAAGAATTGGGCGTAAAACCATTGGTAAAAATTGTTTCGTATGCTTCGGCTGCATTAGACCCTAAAATTATGGGTTACGGACCTGTAGAGGCTTCGCGTAAAGCACTTAAAAAAGCTAATTTAACAATTGAAGATATGGGTTTGATTGAAGCCAACGAGGCTTTTGCATCACAATCAATAGCAGTTGTTAGAGATTTAAAACTTAATCCCGAAATTACAAACGTTAACGGCGGAGCTATTGCTTTAGGACACCCAATTGGAGCAAGCGGCAACAGAATTTTGGTTACTTTAATTCACGAAATGAAACGTCGCAACGTTAAATACGGATTAGCTACATTGTGTATCGGCGGAGGTATGGGTACTGCTGTTATTGTTGAAAACATTATGTAGTACATTGTTTTCATCGTGTTGCGATGAATTCTGAAAATTAGTCCAAACAACGAGAAGCTAAACCGAGTATTGTGTATACAGTCAGTTTTATAGCTTTCGAGTTTTCATTATTAAAAGAATCATTTGATACAATAAAATATTTGCTACACGTACTTGTATGGTACGCCATAAACCAAGCATTATTATTTCTTAGAAAAATGTCAGTATTTAGACTATTTATGTTATTAATATGCTTGTTTATTTTTCTAACATGCTTATTTTTTAATACACACGTGTCATTTTTTAATATATGAATATCATTACAGTCTTCAAAACATCCTTTCATAACGTACATTTCAGTATTTTTTTCAGAAAGTTTTAAAGTTGTTAAACGGTAACAGTGGCTAAAATTAAATTCTTCGCAGGGATATAATATTTTAATAATTGTATCTTCTGTTTTCTGCATTTTAGATTCACCAAACTTTTTCAATATGTAAGATATTTCGAGAGTTTGGCGAATTATTTTTTCATCTAAATTATCGTTTTTGGTCAGTGGATAACAGCTATATATAGTATCTGTTATACTTTCTAAATATTTGTATTTATAAATATATTCTTTATGTTTTCTTTTATTTTCAAAATCATAAAAGCGATAACTTTCTTTTTCATAATCGTGGTCAACAAAACCATTCACAAAATAAAACTTACCACTAGGCTCTGTAAATAAAGTAAAATCATAAATAGAATCCGTTGTTATAAATTTAACTTTGTTATAATTTATTAAATATGTTTGCACAGAATCATTATTCTGTCCCAAGGTAGTAGAGCAAAGTGCAATAAGCAAACAAAGCAAAAAATACTTTTTATACATAGTTGTTAAAATTTCATTCTGTTGTATTCAATATTTTAATTCTGTTGCTAAACCAAACCCTTATCAGGTTAGCTACAAAATTTTTATAAAGATATAAAATCATTTTAATGAGCAACAAATAATTATATAATTATAAAAAAAGGGTTTGACTGCAATCAAACCCTTTTTAACGTATCATTATGTTTAAATTTTATTAGAAGAATAACAAGCTGTTATCTTTAATATCCGATTTTTGTTTCAATGTAGTCATTATAGCATTAATAGCTCTGCCTTGGAACATCGATGCCATTTGTCTTTTTTGCATATCAAAATTTTCAATTTCGGGAGCTTGTGTAATGCCGTTAAGTATAAATACGTAAACAGCTTGTTCGCCTACAATAGGCTCGCTCAACTGATTGGGAGTACCTGTAAAAATTTTGCCCACAAGTTTTGGTTCGTTGCCAAATCCGGGTACGTTGCCGCTCATAAATGAAACATTAACGGTATCGATAGGTATTTCGGGGAATTTTTCCATTAGCTTGTAAATATCTTGCTCCTTGCTATATTCTTCTTCTATTTGAGCTAAAAGATATTCAGCTTTTTTATCTCTCATTACCAATGGAGTGATGCCGTTTTTAACTATTTCTAATGGAACTATTCCTTTGTCGATTTTATCTTTTAGTGCGGCAACAACGTAACTTCCTTCAATATCAAATACATTAGAAACAGCACCGGTTTTAGTTTTATCGTTGAAAGCCCAACGTACAATCTCTCTGGCATTGCTCAGTCCGGGTAAATTCGATAGTTCGGCAGTGATTCTGTCGGCATTACGCATGTTAAGAGTTTTAGCTTCGGCTTCAAATTTTTCGAGAGTATTAAAGTTTGCTGCAAAGCTGCTTGCATCGTTATAAGCTTTTTCCATGCTTTTGATGCCAGGTTCAAGGTCTATGGTAACTTCGGCAACTCTAATTTTGGTTGAAAAATCTTTTTTGCCTGTAATTTTTACAATATGAAAACCGAACATTGTGTTAACTTTAACAACATCTCCTTCTTTACCGTCAAGAACAGCTTTATTAAATTCGGGAACCATCATTCCGTCGGCGAACCAATCTAGGTCTCCGGAACTTTCTTTGGCAACATTATCATCGTTAAAAGTAGCTGCAACCGATTCAAATCTGTTGGGAGCTGCTTTCAGAACAACCAATAAGCTATCGGCGATTTTTTCGGCTTCAGCCATTGTGCGTTCAACGCCTGGAACATTAGCTCCGGCATACGACACTAAAATATGACTTGCTCTAAGCGAATCGGGGCGAACAGCACGGTCGACAAGTTTGTAAACTTTTATGTTTTCGTTGCCAATTGTGGGTTGAAAAACAGTACCAACTTCGGCTCTGAAAAACAAGCTATCTAATTGTTTTGAATATTCGCCTGCTTTTTTCCATGTGCTGTCGTATTTTGTGTCGGAAACGGTATTTACAACCGATGCTATAGCTCTGTTATTTGTTACTTCTGTAAGGTCTTTATAAGCATCGTTGGCTGCATTCATAAGGTTTGTAATATCAGCTTCCGAAATTTGCGGTGTAAATACTACATACTCAATATTACGAGCGTCTCTATCTTGATAAAATCTATATTTGTTTTTGTTGTAATGGTTTTCGTAATCTTTATCGTCTATGCTGACCAAAGTGTCGGAAATGTAAACGTATCTCAATCCTGCTACGTAAGCATTGGCTGTTTCGTTAGATTCGATATACTGACGTTTTGCAACCGATGTAGGAACGTAAAAGCTTTTGCCTATAAGATTGTTGTATTTGTTTTTAATACGGTCGTCCTTAACAGCTTTTTCGAGCATAAGGTATCTCGATTTCATTGCCGGATCAATTTGGTCGATGTTTTGCAAAAAGTTTGAAACTATGGCTTTGTCAAACGTACCCGTGCTTGGGTCGGTAAAGCTTTGAACGATGTACGGGTGAGGATTATTACCTATGATGAGGTCGCTAAGTTCTTCAACCGATACACTTATGCCTAACTCTTCGTATTGTTTTTTGGTTATAATTTCTTCTACGGTTTCGTCGAATGTGCTTTGACGTATTTGATTGGTTTCGGAAATTGAAAGATTAGTCTTTCCGCTGTTCATCTTGGCTAACTCAATATTTTCGTCAAATTTTTTGTTAAATTCCATTATGCTAACTTTTTCGCCGTTAACATTAACGAGTGTAGTTTCTTGCGTTTGTCCTTTTCGTGAAAAATCGCTTAAAATAAAAAGTAAAAGAGCTACACCAATGACTAATACTAATAGCCAATACCTTTTCCTAATTGCGCCTATAATTGCCATATTTTATTTAGTTTGTTGTTTGTTTTTTTATAAAATTTGTAATTTGCAAAAGTAATGTTTTTATCTGTAAGGCAATGAGTTTTGCATAAAAAAAACATATTTCATCGTTGTAATTCTATGCTAACTTTATCGACAACTCCGCCCGAGAGTAGCA
>JAQVEX010000085.1 GCA_028697555.1 Lentimicrobiaceae bacterium
TACTGTTGTTTTATCTTTGATATAATGCTTTTAGGTTTTATATCTTTGCCTAAATCAACTTTAAGCTTAGACATAAAATATTTTGGGTAGCTATTTTTAAGCTCGCTCATTTTAATTTTCTTTTCGGCTAATAAGCTCAAAAACAGTGCAGTTCCAACTAAAGCATCTCTACCATAGTTGAGCGGAGGATAAATAATTCCGCCGTTACCTTCGCCACCAATTACGGCGTGGACTTCTTTCATTTTGGCAACAACATTGACTTCGCCAACAGCCGAAGCATAATATTTGCCTTTGTGTTTTTCGGTTATATCTCTTAGCGCTCTCGACGAAGACAGATTTGAAACGGTGTTGCCTTTTGTTTTGCTCAAAATGTAGTCGGCTACGGCTACCAAAGTGTATTCTTCGCCAAACATGGTTCCATCTTCGTTAATTAGTGCTAGTCTGTCAACGTCTGGGTCGACAACTATACCTAAATCAGCTTTGTGGTGTTTAACGGCTTTGCTTATTTCGGTTAAGTTTTCTGCAAGCGGTTCAGGGTTGTGTGCAAAATTGCCGTCGGGAGTGCAGTTTATAGTAATTATTTTCTTAACGCCCAATTCTTTCAGCAATTCGGGAATAGCAATGCCACCAATCGAATTTATACCGTCGACAACAATTTTAAAATTGGCTTTGCCAATTTTTATAGCATTTACTTCCGGTAATTTTTTAATCGTTTTGATGTGGCGTTTTAAAGCCGTATTATCTCTTTTGTATTCGCCAATTTTATCGTGGCTACAGAAAGCAATTTCCGGATTTTTCGAGAAAGCTATCACTTGCTTAGCACTGTTTTCGTCTAAAAACTCTCCGTTTTTATTGTACAGTTTAAGTGCGTTCCACTGTGCCGGGTTGTGGCTTGCCGAAATAACTATTCCACCGTTTGCTTTAAGCAAATTGACTGATAATCCAACTGTTGGAGTAGTAGCCATACCTAAATCGATAACGTTTATGCCCATGCTTTGAAGTGTAGCACAAACTATTTTCGATATTGTTTCGCCCGATGTGCGACCATCTCGCCCAACAACTACTTTATACTCGGATGCTGAATATTGTTTTTTTATATATTCGCTGAAACCCATTGTGTATTCAACTATCCTTTGAGGCGTAAGGTTGTCTTCATACGAACCGCCAATAGTGCCTCTAATGCCTGAAATTCCTACTTTTAATGCCATAGTAAATAGATTTTAATTTTCTACAAAGTTAATATATTCTTTATAGAAAAGAAACACGAAATGCAAAAAAATCAGTTTTTTTACATCAATTAGTTGAGCGAAATCAATGTCTATTTACAAGATATTATTTTCTAGACCTAATGGTCTTAATCATATCTTCGGTCATGTTAGTAAGGTTCCATTTCGGGTTCCAACCCCATTCGGCTCTAGCACATGAGTCGTCCATGCTGTTGGGCCACGATTCGGCTATAGCTTGTCTAATTGGGTCAACATCGTATGATAGTTCAAAGTTAGGTATTGTTTTTCTGATTTCAGCAGCAATAATTTCGGGGCTAAAACTCATAGCCGTAACGTTAAATGAGTTGCGGTGTATAAGTTTGCTTGGGTCGGCTTCCATAATATCAATAGCTGCGTCTAAAGCGTCGGGCATGTACATCATATCCATGAATGTGCCTTCAGCAATTGGGCTAGTATATTTTCCGTATTCTATTGCGTGGTAATATATTTCGACTGCGTAGTCGGTTGTGCCGCCACCTGGTTTTGTAACGTTGGATATAAGTCCGGGATAACGCACCGAACGAGTATCTACGCCATATTTTTTGAAATAATAGTCGCTAAGCAATTCGCCTGTAACTTTGGTTATACCGTACATTGTTGAAGGACGTTGTATAGTATCTTGCGGAGTGTTGTCTTGAGGAGTGCTAAGACCAAAAGCTCCTATTGAACTTGGCGTAAATACGGCACATTTGTACTCTCTGGCAACTTCAAGGCAATTCATCAAGCCGCCTATGCCTACTTCCCAAGCTAACATTGGTTTTTGCTCTCCAACAGCCGATAGAATTGCGGCTAAATTGTAGATAGTGTCAATTTTGTATTTTTTTACAACATCAATTATTCGTTCTTTGTTAGTAGCGTTAACTTGTTCCGCAGGTCCACTTTCTAAAAGTTCTCCTTTGGGTTCTGAAACATTATATCCGGCAATTACATTGCCGTTACCGTATATTGAACGTAGTTTTAATGTAAGTTCGGAACCTATTTGTCCCACTGAGCCTAGTACTAATATGTTTTTCATTTGTGTTACTTGTTAGATGTTAATTTTAAATTTTTTACTGCACAAAAGTAACTATTCTTTGGCAATTTATAAGCTAATTTTGTATAAAAATTTATCTTTGCTTAAAAGTTACTTGGTTTGGTAATGGCGAAAACAAAAAAAGTAAGCATAACACAAAATTTAAATAATATCACAGTCAGCGCCTTTTGCTGTATAGGTGCGAAAATACCTATATATACATTGGCTCATTTTATAAATAAATATGCTGATTTAAATTTGGTTAGAGAAAAAGATTTTGAGTTTATTTTCGATAAAAATCATTTCTGTACCTTTTTTTATTTCTGCAAGATTGAGGAATACATAACAGAAGTATATTTAATTAATAACTACTATCAGAACAACTACGTTTTTAAGGACTTAAAAAATATTCCATATTTATTGATAATTAAAGGAGAAATGTCAGATGATATGATTGATGGTATTATTACGTCTATCAGAAAAATAAATGATATCGCGTTTATTTCAAGAATAGATCATAGCAAAATAGCAAACATTTCTTTGTTTTTCCAAAATGTAGAGCTCCATGTACAAAGTATCAGTGATGGGTGATGGGTGGTTGGTGGTTCGTGGTTCGTGGTTCGTGGTGCGAGGTTTCTAAAATTAGAAATCAGAAGTTAGAAATTAGAATAGGCTACCGATTATTTGTTTTTGTTAAAAGTTTAATGGAAAGGTGCGTAGCACCGAACCATTACATTCAGTAGTGTTTCATCGATTTTGTTAAATTTTCATTCCGCAAAAATTCTACAAAGCCAATAGCTAAGAGCCAAAGGCTAAAAGCTAAGTTGAGTACAGATAGGTGCGTTAGCACCGTGCAATTTGTAGTAATTGTATATATTACATAAAAGGTGCGTAGCACCGAACCATTACATTCAGTAGTGTTTCATCGATTTTATTAAATTTTCATTCCGCAAAAATTCCACAAAGCCAATAGCCAAGAGCCAAAGGCTAAAAGCTAAATAAAGTACAAATAGGTGCGTTAGCACCGTGCAATTTGTAGTAATTGTATATATTACATTAAAGGTGCGTAGCACCGAACCATCACATTCAGTAGTGTTTCATCGATTTTGTTAAACTTTCATACCGCAAAAATTCCACAAAGCCAATAGCCAAGAGCCAAAGGCTAAAAGCTAAATAAAGTACAAATAGGTGCGTTAGCACTGTGCAATTTGTAGTAATTGTATATATTACATTAAAGGTGCGTAGCACCGAACCATTACATTCAGTAGTGTTTCATCGATTTTGTTAAATTTTCATTCCGCAAAAATTCTACAAAGCCAATAGCTAAGAGCCAAGAGCCAATGGCTAAAAGCTAAAAGCACTTTTCACATTGCTAATTGCACATTGTTAATTGCTAATTGAAACTATAGAGTAACCGTTTCAAACTGCTTTAAAAATCGCACGTCATTTTCGCTGAATAATCGCAGGTCTTTAACTCCGAATAACAAATTTGTAATTCGCTCAACTCCCATACCTAAGGCGTAGCCACTATATTTGTCGCTATCTATACCGCAATTTTTAAGCACTTCGGGATGTACCATGCCGCAGCCTAAAATTTCCACCCAGCCGGTATATTTACAAAATCCGCAACCCTTGCTGTCGCATAGGTTACACGAAATATCCATTTCGGCGGAGGGCTCTGTAAATGGGAAGTAAGAAGGGCGTAAACGTATTTTAGTGTCGTTGCCGAACATTTCCTTTGCAAAGTACAAAAGTGTTTGCTTTAGGTCGGCAAATGAAACATTTTTGTCGATGTATAATCCTTCAACTTGATGGAAAAAGCAGTGTGCTCGCATTGATATTGCTTCGTTTCGGTAAACTCTGCCCGGAAAAATAGCTCTAATAGGCAGATTGCCTTTTTCCATAACTCTAACCTGTACACTCGACGTA
>JAQVEX010000086.1 GCA_028697555.1 Lentimicrobiaceae bacterium
GCAAAATTATTAGTGAAAAAATATCTTGCTCCGGCGTGTCCTCCAATCGATAGACGCGTTTTTGGATAGATACCTGTATAATTTTCAGGATAATCGAAAAATACTACACCTACATCTCCTCCACCATACAGGTCGATATTATCAATTATTGGTAAATGTTCGGCAAAATGATAACTTAAACCAAATGCAGTGCAAAAAGCCTGTATTCTAGTAATTTCGCCCATATTTCTGTACGGATAATTTCTGTAGTTAAAATCGGCTCTGAAAGAAAAATAATTGTCGGAAAAATATTCGAAATTCAAATAAGCCGGAATACCGTAATTGGCAACACTTGCTCCAATATTAATTTGAAAATCATTTTTACGATATGTAGCTTGGCTAAATACTTCTGCCATAACAAAAAGCAGAACAAGGGTAAGTATTAGTTTTTTTATTTTCATTAGTTGTTATTTTTTAGTTTATACAAAACACACATACTTTATAGTCTTTGTACTTTGGATTAAGTTTTATTCAGCATGTTCGTTTCATATATTATTTTAATTAATATTTGTTATTAAAAAAGTACTCGGCATGTTGCCGAGTACCTAAAATACTAAAATTCCGAGGAAATGGAATTTTAGTAAAAAGCATCAGCCCGAGGGGCTGATAAAAACCAAAAACCCACTTAAATTATATCAATAACTGTGCCAAGTTCGCACTTAATTAAAAATTTATTTAAGTTTTTATTTTTTTATTGCCTTATCAATGATTTTATTGATAAAACACTAAATTTGTGTTTTGAAAAACAAAGAAACTAATTAAAACTTTAACATATGAAAAAGCAGTTTTTATTAATACTAATTACCTTAATTTCTGCCATTGCAATGGCTCAAGAGAACTTGCCCAACAACGGTTTGAAATATTACATGACGCCAGAAGAAGCTGCAAAAAAACATCTGATTGGCAGGGGTTTCGTTGAAACACTTCCTCCTTCCGGCGAAATAAACAGTATTGCCGAATTTAGCTACAACGACGGCGTGTTGGTACGCTACCCTTTTGGCATTCCTATTGCTTTGATAAAAGAAATTGCAAAAGATGCTAAAGTACTGACTATTGTCGCAAATAGTAATCAGCAAGCAACTGTTACTACACAGTACCAGAGCAACGGCGTAAACTTAAGCAATTGTTCGTTTCTTATTGCCAACACCGACTCGTATTGGACAAGAGATTACGGTCCTTGGTACATAACCTATGGCGATAACAAAATTGGTATAGTCGATTTTCCGTATAACAGACCGAGACCTAACGACAATGAAATTGCAAAGAAAGTTGCTCAACTTCAAGGTGTTGAATGGTTTGGAATGAACGTAATTCATACCGGCGGCAATTATATGTGCGACGGTTACAATACGGCTTCTTCTACAACTCTTGTTTATGAAGAAAATCCTACTCAAACCCATCAGCAAGTTGACGATAAAATGAAAAATTACTTGGGTATTAATAATCACATGGTAGTTGAAGACCCAAACGGCACTTATATTGACCATATCGACTGCTGGGGTAAGTTTTTAGCACCCGATAAAATTATAATTCGCCAAGTCCCTCCAAGCCATCCGAGATACAACGCAGTTGAAGAAACTGCAGCTTACTACGCTCAGCAAACAAATGAATACGGTAAAAAATACACGGTTTACAGAGTTTACAACCCCAACAACGAGCCTTACTCAAATTCATTGATAATTAAAAACAAGGTTTTCGTACCCTTAAAAGGAACAATTAACGACGCAGCTGCAATTTTAGCATATAAAGAAGCAATGCCCGGATACGAAGTTATTGGTGTAACCGAAAACCCTAGCACACCCTGGGAATCGACAGATGCATTACATTGTAGAACTCACGAGCTTGCCGATTTAGGTCAGCTCAGAATTGTACATACTCCCTTGTATGACAGTATTGAACAAAACAATGGATTTGAAATAAATGCTGACATAATTTCATACTCGAATAGCAATATATACGCCGATAGTACATACCTTATATATAAGGTAAACAGAGGTGATTTTGACACTATTGTGATGCAAAAAACATCGACCAATAAATATACTGCCAAAATTCCACTTCAAATTGAAGGTAGTTTGATAAGTTACTATATAGAATCAAAAGATGAATCGGGAAGAACTTCAAGACATCCGTACATAGGAAGTGCCGACCCGCACAAGTTTGTAGTTAAATTATCGCAAGTGGCAGATATTACGGTTATCCCCGATGAACTTCTATTTAACTCTTACTCGCATGCTGTAGATGGACTAAAAGTCAATATCTATAATTATTCACCACAGGAAGTAACAATTAATAATATCAATTGGCAAGGTTCCACATTAGGCTGGTGGGCTGATTCTACTTCAATGGATCTACCTTATACTATTCTTTCAGGAGATTCTACATCAATTGACGTTTTCATCGACTTAAACACCACTCTTAACCAAGTCTTGACCGATACCATGTTCATTACTTCCGAAGCTAGTACACACAAGGTAATTATTGTCGCAAATCCTGAGTTATTTAACGACATTTCGACAGAAAACAACTATTTGTTATCTGTGTATCCCAACCCATGCGACAAATACATATTGTTTAAATACAACAGCAACAATAATTCAAAAATCACTATTGATGTTTACGATGCGAAGGGGCAATTTATAGCTCAGCCTGTAAATGCTATGTGTAATAACGGATTTAACGAATTTTACTGGAATTTGGATTCTAAAAAAGGCGGTAAAATTCAGAGCGGTATTTACTATTTTGTTTTATACAACAATAGCAAGGTTATAAAAGGAAAATTTATTATAAAGTAAATTTCTTTTCTTAAACTACAGGTTTTTCAACCCAATCGTTATTAAGTTTTATTACCTCAACAAGTTTTGCTACAGCAATTTGTTGAGGTATTTTATTTAAAACAAGATTTTGTTTTTTATAAATACTCACAACACCTGGTCCTGCACCAATGTAGCCGTAGTCGGCATCATTCATTTCTCCGGGTCCGTTAACTATACAGCCCATGACGGCTATTTTCAAGTGTGTTAAGTGATTTGTTGCTTCCTTAACTTCAGAAAGCATTTCTGAAATGTTAAACAGTGTGCAACCGCATGAAGGACAAGCTATATACTCGGTTTGAGTGTTTTTTTTGCGAGTTGCTTGTAAAATGCTGTTTAGCAGTTTGCTTAAGGTTTCAAGTTCAAAATTGTTGTTGTGTAGCCACAAAGCATCAGTTATCAATCCGTTGAACAATCTATTACCCAAATGTATAGATAAATCCACATGCAATTTATTTATATCGCTAATTTCAGAACTGATTTTGTATATGGAATTTTTGTTTTCTTCAATATCCGTAACATGAAAATCATCATAAGCAATTGATTTGCAATCAGTAGGCGCAACAATTTGCTTAACTTTTTCATTATTATTGTTCATCAAGTATGGCTTGTCATTGTTGGAGACAATAACGCTGTAAGGTTTATTTTTTTCAACATCTGTATCTCTACTAACGAAAACAACTTCTTCATTGAAAACACTCTTATCAATTTTGAAGATCG
>JAQVEX010000087.1 GCA_028697555.1 Lentimicrobiaceae bacterium
TTAACAAAGTCGCAGACTCACGCTTGCTTTGCTATAGTCAGCAGGATAAAACTTGCTTATTTAAAATCCTTTTTACGCAGAATATGTATAAAAGAAACGTTAAAAATTTCTGAATCCCTGTAAGAAATTTAGTTTCTTTTATACGGTTTTTATTGCCGAAAGGCAATAAAAAATTCCTTGTAAAAAGTGTCTTTTCTTTTGTTTCGTTTTCTTTGGACAAGCAAAGAAAATGAAAAATACAAAATTGAAACTTAAAAAGTTTATTGATTATAAGAAAAGCTTAATTGGAGTTACTGTTTGCTATTGGCTGTTGGCTGAGTTTAGCCAATAGCTAATAGCCAAAAGCTAACAGCTGCACCACGTACTATGACAAGATGATAGTAATATTACCAGATATTTATGTATTTGGCAACACTAAAACTAATAATTAACTACTTTTGCATAAAAAACGATGGCTAAATTATTAAAATGGATTGGTGGCGGTTTGGGTTGGGTTGCTGGTGGACCTATAGGAGCTTTGATTGGCTTTGCTATAGGTGCATTATTTGAAGGGTACAACGAAAGTAAGACTCAATACAAGAGTCGTAAAGGGCGATTTGAAAGACCTCAAACCACAAAAAGCGGATTTTATATCACTTTGTTAGTGTTGTCGGCATCGGTGATGAAAGCTGATGGTAGAAATTTAAAATCGGAGTTGGATTACATAAAAGCATTTTTGCTACGCCAATTTGGCGAAACTGAAGCTCAACGCCAATTGCAAATTTTAAGACAATTGCTTGAAAAAGACTACGATTTAGCCGATGTGTGCCGACAAATCAGGTTTTACATGGAATATCAGTCTCGCCTGCAACTTTTGCACTACCTTTTTGGTATAGCCAAAGCCGATGGATATATTTCAGCCGAAGAGCTTAATACTGTTACTAAAATTGCAAACTATATTGGCGTTACCACCAAAGATTTTGAAAGTATTAAAGCCATGTTTATTGTAAACACCAATTCCGACTACGAAATATTGGAAATAAAACCAGATGCAAGCGATGATGAAGTGAAAAAAGCGTATCGCAGAATGGCTCTTAAATATCACCCCGACAAAGTTGCTCACCTTGGCGAAAATGTGCAAAAAGCTGCTAACGAAAAATTTCAGAAATTGCAAAATGCTTACGACAATATAAAAAAGGAAAGAAATATAGTTTAATTCGTGTTACTTAAAACCATATCCCCTATTTGCTATACACCAATAGTTTGTAACATTTCAGCGGATTTGTACAACAATTAAATAAAATATTTTACTTTTTTTGTAACTTTTTGTAGCCCTATTTCGTATTAGTAATAAAAACAGGCAAATTTTATGACTTTAAAAGAATATAATACTTGTGTTGACCTTTATGCCGACGGCTTGTATAGATTTGTGCTGAAAAGCATAAGAGATAAGGGAACTTCGCAAGATATTATTCAAGATACCTATTTAAAGTTGTGGCAACTAATCGACGAAGTGGAATTTAAAACTGCCAAGCCGTATTTGTATAAAATCGCTTATAACTCGATGATAGATACCATAAGGAAAAATAAAATAAGTGTAGGCGATGAAACTGAAGAAACTTACGAAACAAAGAATTTTAATTGGGAACTGAAAGACATAATTGATATTGCCGTAAATAACCTTAGCGATATTCAGCGACACATGATTTTGCTTAGAGACTACGAAGGGTACAGCTACAAAGAAATAAGCGATATCACCAAAACAAGCGAAGCTCAGGTTAAGATAAATATTTTTAGAGCCAGACAAAAGTTAAGGGAAGTTATTGGTAAACTCGAAAATGTAATTTGAAAATGGATACGCAAAACATAAATATTAACAACTACGAAGCTTTTTTGTTGGATTACTACGAAGGCAATCTTGACGAAAACACAACCAAAGAGTTGTTGGATTTTTTGGATAAGCATCCGGAATGCAAAACCGACGGCGACTGTATAAACTTTGTCGTTCCTTCCGATTCCGAGCAATTACCTATTGAACAAAAATTAAATCTCAAAAAATCACGTACCAATTACTTTGAATTGTTGGCTATAAAAGAAATTGAAGGCGATTTGACGTATGAACAAAAAGAAGTAGTAAGTAATTTGCACGCCAATAGTAATGTTTATAAAAATATAAAAAATCAATACGACAAAACGGTATTAACTCCCGATAAAAACATAAAATATCCTCATAAAGACGAGCTTTACAAGCATTTGGGAAATAAAAAACAGAAGAGAACCACCCTACTTTATATTGCCACTGCTATTGCTGCAAGTTTGTTGATACTATTTACCGTGTTTTATTATACACCTAAAAACAGTCCTGAAATTGCGGAAACCGACCACAAAACCGAAGAAAACGTTATTGTCAATACTGATAATATCACCGAAAATATCATTGATATTTCAGAAAATAAAACTGAAAACGTTATTCAAACTACAAATAAGCGTAATGATGTAGTTACACAATCCGATAAGATAATTGAAAATTTAGAACCTTCGGAAACAGATATTACACTTGCAAATAATATTGTCGAAGATGTTGATATTGCAACTAACATCGACGAAAGACAAATTGAAAATATCCAGAAATTAGAACCTATAAACATACCGTTTGTTTGCGCAAACGACTACGAATTAGCTTATATAAATTTTGCCAATGAAGCCGAATTTTACTCCTTTTTCAATTACGCTTACCTGGCTGAAGTAGCCGAAACTGTTGAGCCGGAAGAAAGCTTTGTTCAAAGACCGACAGGCATAAGGCAGTTTGTCGGCAAATTGTTGA
>JAQVEX010000088.1 GCA_028697555.1 Lentimicrobiaceae bacterium
TGTAGGAACCGAAACCGACCAATACATTCCACGCGTTAGGTTTACCAACGATGACGCAAAATTAGCTGTGTATAGGTTAAACAGATTGCAAAACTTTTTAGAAATTTTGATTGCAAATCCCAATACCGGAGCTACAAGTCATTTATACACCGAAAAAAATGAACGTTATATTGATGAAAAATATTTCGACCAAATTTTGTTTCTCGATGATAACGAGCACTTTATCATAATGAGCGAAAAAGAAGGGTATGCTCAATTGTATTTGTACAAAATGGATGGGAAGCTCAAAAACAAAATAACCGAAGGTAATTTCGATGTTACCGATTTTTACGGATGCAATCAAAAAGATAAAATTGTGTATTTTCAGGCAGCGTTGCCAAATCCTTATCAAAGAGAAGTCTTGCAAATTAATCTCGACGGTAGCAATATGAAAAAAATCAGTGTCGCTGATGGTAACAACTATGCTTATTTTTCAGCTACTTACGAATACTTTTTGTTAAATCACTCTTCTGTCAACGTGCCGCCAACATCTATAATGTATGATAAAAACGGCAAAAAAATCAGAACTATCAAAGATAATGTGGAATTAAAACAATTGGTAAATCAATACGAAATATCGTACAGAGAGTTTTTTAGTTTCAAAACTTCTGAAAACGTTGAATTAAACGGTTGGATATTGAAGCCGTACAACTTCGATCCAAACAAAAAATATCCGATATTTATGACTCAATACAGCGGTCCTAACTCTCAAAGTGCTCTCGACGAATGGGCTATTAATTGGGAAAACTATCTTGCAGCCAATGATTATATTGTTGTTTGCGTCGATGGCAGAGGTACTGGCGGAAGAGGTGAGGAGTTTCGCAAATGTACCTATTTGCAGTTAGGTAAGTACGAGACAATAGACCAAATAGAAACTGCCAAATATCTTAAAACTCTTCCTTTCGTCGATGGCGATAGAATAGGAATTTGGGGTTGGAGTTTCGGCGGATATATTTCTTCGTTGTGTTTGGCTAAAGGAGATGGAATTTTTAAAATGGGAATAGCTGTCGCGCCGGTAACTAATTGGCGTTACTACGATAATATTTACACCGAAAGATTTATGAGAACTCCGCAGGAAAATCCCGACGGATACGACGACAATTCGCCATTGAATTTTGCTAAAGATTTCAAAGGTAAGTTCCTTATGTGTCACGGCACTGCCGATGACAACGTTCATGTGCAAAATGCTATGGAATTAGCCGAAAGGCTTGTGCAAGCCAATTTTCAGTTCGATATGCAAATATATACCAACAGAAATCATGGCATATATGGTGGAAATACAACATATCACCTTTATACAAAAAAGGTAAACTTTATTTTTGATAATTTATAAGTCGTTTACCAAGTACTAAAAGGGTGCTCCGATAGGTAAGCATTAGTATATTTAATATCTTCGCTAACTTCTTTACCCAACCAGCTTATGTTAGGTATGTGAGCGTTTTTGTCGTCGAGTTCTATTTCTGCAAGAACCAAGTCCTTGTTCAATCCTTTAAATTCATCAACTTCTATAATAAGGTTTTGAATTTTAACTATGTGGCGAGTTTTTTCAACTAATTTGTCTTTATCGCAAGCAGACAAAAGCGACTTTGCATCGTTTATATCTATATTTATTTCCCATTCTTCGCGTTCTATCAAACTACCATTAATGGGTTTCTTTATATTAATATTGGCTTTATCTCCGCAAATTCTTATTCTTATTGATATATCAGTACTAATATGTAGGTAACCCTGAATTATATCGTAACTGTTGCTAACTTTGTCTTTGTATTCACCATCGACTATAAATTTCCTTTCTATTTCAATTGTTTTAGCCATTTTGTCGTGTTATTTGTTTGTAAAAGTACACAAGTTGCTCAATATAGTAAAGTTTGTGTTTGTTTTTTTTATTGCTTACCGCTTGGCTCTTGGTTGTTGGCTCTTGGCTGGTGCGTGTTTCGTGTTTCGTGTTTCGTGGTGCGTGTTACGGGTTCGACATTTTCGGTCACTGAGTGCCGAAGGCGTATCTAAGTGCCGAAAATGTTACCACTTCCGTCTCCCATCTCACAACTCCTGACTCCTGACTCATAACTCGAAACTTCGCACTTCACACTTCTGTCTTCCGTCTTCGGTCTTCCGACTTTCGACTTCCAACCACTCATCACTCATCACTCATCACTCATCACTCATCACTCATCACCAAAAGCTAACGGCTAATGGCTAAAAGCTAAATAAACAATTGATGATGTCTTTTACCAAAATTATATCTGACAATAATGATATTTTATCTAATTGCATATCAACAGAACCCATAATAAATAGCTAAGTGTAATAATTTGTAACTATTTTAAAAGTCCGTTTTATTTTCCTTTAGAAATGTTAATTTTGTAACTGTGAATTTATAATCTATTAAATATTACACTACTATGCGCGACGTATCTACAGACTATAAATTAAAATCGTTTAGAACAAAAAATGTTTTTGAAGATACAGGTTGGTTGTTATCCGAACCTTCCGTGGATGAACCCTCATTGATACGGGCAATTTACGCAAATAAACAATTAAATGTTAAAGACGACTCATACGGCTTGTATAAGTACTCTGATTGGCTACCTGTCAGAAGGTTTTTAGAAGGTTCGTCTGCACCTGTTACATTTAAAAGTGAAGATTTGGCAAATTATTTAGGACTACCTAATTTATATATAGTATTTAGTGGTTGGTTCCCGAAAAT